>NZ_JADEXH010000115.1:0-1093 GCF_015207205.1 Sphaerospermopsis sp. LEGE 08334
CAGAAATGTTGAATGTCGTTACAAAAGTTTACATATTCAGTTATAGTAGTCCTATTAAGGGTGAAAATGTTAACATCTCATGATATCTTCCATCCAATGAACATAACTAATTTGTTGACACATACAAGCTTGAAGATAGCGGAATTTATCTAACATTTTATTACCCCATTCTTGAGGAACAGATACAAGTTGTAAAATTAGATAAGCGATGAGACTGGCATAAATTTGTATGCCAATACCATTAACATTTTTGGTAATTAATCTATCTAGTTTTAGGTGCATCTTTAAGAATTTCCATAATAATTCAACTCCCCAACGTAACCGGTAAATATCCCTGATTTCATCATCTGTAACTGCTGCCTCTCCATCTGACGGTAAATTCGTGACTAAGCGAAATTCAGTTTTAGTTTCTAAATCACAAAAATTAACTACCCTATAAGCGTGAGCATCACTCGCTGAACCGATTTTGACTAATCCAGTTCCCGATTCAAATTCTAGTTTCCAATTATTCTTAATTCGCACTACAAAATATTTGTCTTTTTGCACTAATTCCTGCATAAAATTTAGTCCCGCAAAACCTCTATCCATTACCCCAAAAGCATCTTGCGGTAAATTAGACATCATTGATGAACCAAATGTATAATCATGATTATGTCCAAAATTTATCAAATTATCTTCTGGACTTCCTGTTGACAGATTGAGGGAACTAAAAAGTTTTACTTGATGATGTCCTAAAACCCATAGTAACTTACTTGTTAAGGTAATTACTGTAGAATCAATTGGACAAATGGCGTATTTATCATGTAACTTTTTGTGAGCTTTTTTCTGGACTAATTTATTCAATTGATGATAAATCTTTTGGAAGATTTCTTGATTTCTGTGTGTGTTAGCCTTGGAAAAAGTCGAAATCCTTACATCAATCCCTGTATTGTTTAATCTTTTAAATAAGTCCCTCATACTTGTTAAACTATTATCCAAGGCATAACCTAACCAACACTCAACGTAAAGACGGGTGTTCAAAACCGGATAATCATTTTTTGGCAAGGATTTGAGGATGTCTTTGACAATCTTGGGAAATGAATTTATAATCATG
>NZ_JADEXH010000116.1:0-1089 GCF_015207205.1 Sphaerospermopsis sp. LEGE 08334
CAATTCAAATCCTGTAAATCCTTAAATCCTGGAAATCCTGATTCAGACAATTCAAATCCTGTAAATCCTTAAATCCTGGATATCCTGATTCAGACAATTCAAATCCTGTAAATCCTTAAATCCTGGATATCCTGATTCAGACAATTCAAATCCTGTAAATCCTTAAATCCTGGATATCCTGATTCAGACAATTCAAATCCTGTAAATCCTTAAATCCTGGATATCCTGATTCAGACAATTAAATCAGACAATTAAATCCCCGACTTGTTCAAAAAAATCGGGGAGATGAGATGTATATTAAGATTACCGCAACTGTGATCATAAGGTTTTCATCTTCGGAGTTGATAGCAATTTCTGACTATCAGCAATTATTTTCTCACCCCAAAGATTCCTTTTCATCAAGTTGATATTTGTCAATAAAACACCTACAAATGCTTTAAGAAATCCATAATTTGTTGATAAGACTCAATATCTCCTTGAGCCTGGAATAATTGTGCTGCTTGTTGGAGATTTTCAATTACCTTTTGTTTGTCACCAAGTTGATAATAAACAAGACCGCGATTGTTGTAGGCATCAGCATAATCAGGATTAATTTTGATAGCTTGGTTATAATCTGCCAGTGCTAATTCCCATTTTTTCTGCTCATAGTAAACAAGACCGCGATTGTTGTAGGCAACAGCATAATCAGGATTAATTTTGATAGCTTGGTTATAATCTGCCAGTGCTAATTCCCATTTTTTCTGCTCTTTGTAAACAGCACCGCGATTGTTGTAGGCAACAGCATAATCAGGATTAATATTGATAGCTTGGTTATAATCTGCCAGTGCTAATTCCCATTTTTTCTGCTCATAGTAAACATTACCGCGATTGTAGTAAACATCAGCATAATCAGGATTAATTTTGATAGCTTGGTTATAATCTGCCAGTGCTAATTCCCATTTTTTCTGCTCTTTGTAAACAGCACCGCGATTGTTGTAGGCAACAGCATAATCAGGATTAATTTTGATAGCTTGGTTATAATCTGCCAGTGCTAATTCCCATTTTTTCTGCTCATAGTAAACAAGACCGCGATTGTTGTAGGCAACAGCA
>NZ_JADEXH010000015.1:0-109718 GCF_015207205.1 Sphaerospermopsis sp. LEGE 08334
ATTGGGGAGTGGTGATTGGGGACTGGGGAAGAAGCAGGGGAGCTTTCTAGCAGGGAGCAGGGGGAAGTTATTTGTATTTTTCCCAATTACCAATTACCAATTACCAATTACCAATTACCAATTCCCTGTTCCCTGACAACATAATAAAAGTGTGGCAGTTCGGAAAAAAGTCATTTGTTATGGGATGAAAAGCGCGTGATTGAGGCTGAAGTTCATTTATCACTACATAACTTTCTGCGATCGCAAGAGGGTTTTCCAACTTGGCCTCACCACTTGACGATGGCACGGTTGGTAGCACGGGCTTTGCGTTTGGGACGTAGTGCTTTAATTCAAGTCGGGGCTGTTTGTGGCTACCAGGGTCGATATCGCACCAGTTTTATTGCGTCTGCTTTGATGTGGCATGGTCCTGTAATTATTGTGGCATCGGCAACTGTCCAGCAGCGTTTACTAAATATAGAAATTCCCAGGTTACAGCAGTGGTTATCAGCTAATAAACCCATTAGAACAGGTGAAGTTTGGCCTGGTTCTGATTTTCAAGGGTTGCTGTTAACTTCCCCCCAAGCTTGGTTAAGAGGGCAGTTGGCTGATAATGGTAGTTTTCCCCCTAATATTCCTACTATTATTGATGGTGTTGATGATTTGGAAGATTGGGTACGTGATCAGCTAACTCAAGATATTCAACCTCATGACTGGGAGCAACTGATGTTGGCTTGTCCCCAGGAAGCTGAGGTGATTCGGGAAGCTAGGGTACAATTGACACATGAATTATTCCAACATCCAGAAAACCCGTACCACTGTTATCTGATTTCTCAAAGGGAAATTGAAATTTTACAAGGTTTGTATTCTAGCTTCGAGTCTATAAGTAATCTACCAAAAAGCTGGCAGGAATTTTGGCTGCTGTTCCAAAACTTGACCGAGGATTTTTCTCCTACTACCATCACTCCATCACCCCATCACCCTATTACCCTATCTTCTGCTCTTTTCTGGGCTACTATTGCTCGTCGTCAAGGATTATTTTCTTTACATTATGCCCCGATGGAATTGGCTAAAATACTCGCCCCTATTTGGCAGCGGCAACCTGTGGTATTGATTGGTAGTGCGGTAGAACCAGAAACGGAAGTTCCTCTATTTCGTCAGCGTTTGGGGTTGGAGGATGTGACTTGTTTGAAGTTTTCTAGTGATAGTCAAGGGGAGGCAATTCAACTTTATGCACCCTATAAGTTGCCTTTACCTAATACACCGGAATTTCAAGGGGCGTTTATTCATCAAGTTCGTACTTTGGTTTGTTTAAGTGCTACATCTCCAGGTATGACTGTGGTTTTGGTGGGGGATGTGCCGCTGAAAGCAAGGGTGGGGGCAATTTTGGCTTCGGAGTTTGGTTCACGGGTACAGGTGGAAAAAACTTGTTTGGATGAAAATGGAATTTTGGTGAGTGGTTGGGAATTTTGGCGATCGCATCAAGATGTTTTACCAGCACCCCGGTTGTTAATAATTGCAACTTTGCCTTTACCATCTTTGGAAAATCCTTTGGTGGCTGGTAGGGTAGCTCATTACAAGCGATCGCACCAAGATTGGTTTAGGTTATATTTATTACCTACTGCTTTAAGTGAACTGCAACGAGCGATCGCCCCAGTCCGGGAAAATCAAGGTATTGTGGCTTTACTTGATAGTCGTGTTGTGAACCGCAGTTATGGCGCTCAAATTCTCGCTGCTCTGGGTCCTCTAGCACGCTTAAATTATCTCGATCCCAGCCTGTTTTCTCCCAATAATGAAGACAATTCAAATGGGTAATGGGTAATGGGTGATTGGTGATTGGAAAACTAAAAATTCTCACTCCTGACTTCTTTCCAAAATCGCCGTTATTCCTGCGAACATAGATTAAGAACCTAAACCGAATTTTAAATTATTGATTATGGGTGAAGCAAAACGTCGTAAAAGCACGCTGGGGGAACAATACGGCCAGGAAACTCGCATCTTACCCTGGGTTCCCATCACCAAATCTCAAGCGGAATTGTTTGTGAAAATCACTACTCGCGGAGCTTGGATTGGTATTGGTGCTATGGTAGTAGTATGGGTAACAATCCGTTTTATCGGTCCTGCTTTTGGTTGGTGGCAAGTAGTGGCTTAAAGTAGGTAATTGGTAATTGGTGATTGGTGATTGGTGATTGGTAATACAATTTTGGTTTTTGGATTATATTTCATGAACTCCAATCTAAAATCTAAAATCTAAAATCTAAAATCTAAGATATGGTTCCAGTCCCCAGTCACATCGAAACTATTGCCTAAATGGCTACTACCTGATCCTTAATTCAGCTATCTTCAGAGGAAGTCTGTAGATTTGGGGTTTTCTGTGTCCAAAATTTAGTATAAAATTTAACAAAATTTACTTAGGGTTTGCTGAATAAACGTAAAACCCAGATAAATCAAGGGATTGAGGATGATTAAAATTAAAATTGTGCAAGGTTTTAGGTACTGTGAGCCTCAGAAAGCTTGCACTTTGTTAATCAATAGTAGATGAAGCATAAATTCACCAAAATAGAGATGGCAAGAAAAAGGCGAAAACTTACGCTAGAGTTAATAAATACTGCTAATTCGGTTAAACACTACTTATAAAGGTGTAATATGCAACTGTTACCGGGTTGACTAGCAGGAGATTTGAGTTAGGCTGAAAGCTGATTGCTCACTAAACTTAGGAGACTAGTGCTAAACATATAAAGACAATGTTAACTTTGCTAGTTTTATCTGAGATTTATATATTGCAAACTGAATTGTTTGATACGACATACAGAATAGTTATCCACTACCCTAAGCAGGGTAACTAATTACAGACTTAACTATCTATTAGGAATTGTATAGTTTACAATACCAAAGGATGGGAAAATCTAAAGAAAATATAAAAGATACTCAAATGACTGTGGTGTCTGGAGGAAAAAAGTGTTTCTGAGACTGGCACATCAACATAGGGAATTTGTCCAAGACTTGGTAATGAACTTGCAAGCATTGGCAATAGTTTTAGAGCGTAATGGCTACCCAGCTTCTTGCTACACCTGTGGCGACCAAATGAACAGTGCTTCGTTCATGGTAAGCTTAGGAGATAATCATCTTATTCGCTTTTTAGTATCAGATTACGGAATTACTTGGACTGAAATGCGGGATGACCGCGAATTGATGAAGTTAGAAGGAGCAGAAGCAATTAGCCAATTGCAGGAACTAGCTAATCTTGTCAAGCAATCTATAGAAACTTCTACAAGTCATAAAACTCTTGTTAATAAGTGATAAATTGCCTAATAAGATAGAGAAGTGTTCAGCAGTAAAAATGCCTTGGTGTAAAACTGGTGCAAAACTGTTTTACGATCTTGTATATGATCTTGTTTGTACCTCATTTACCGGCAATATCCTGTGGTAAAGAGGAAATTGTTTTTTGGTAATTGGTAATTGGTGATAGCGGCTTTGTTTGTTCAACGCCTACCACCTTTTCACCATTACCGACAATGAACCTTGTTTTTGCGGTTTTGTCAAGAGTTTTGCAGGGTCTGTTAAAATCTGATGGGTAAGAAAACCAATTATTCAGAAGATTGAAGATGACTAAAGAAACGCCAAGTCAACCAAAATTACCACCCACGAGTGCGATCGACAAGTTAACAAAAACTGAATTTGATACTTGGTTTGAATATCCGATCAGAGTGCAGCCTCATCATACAGATTATGCTGGCATTACTTGGCATGGTACATATTTAACTTGGATGGAAGAAGCGCGGGTAGAATGTTTGCGCTCTATAGGTATTGATTTTGCTGATTTGGTAGCTTTAGGTTGTGACTTACCAGTGGTAGAATTATCAGTACGCTATCATCGTTCACTGCAATTAGGAATGATGGCACTGGTAAAAACCCGGATGTTGGAAGTAACCGGTGTGCGGATGAACTGGGATTATAAAATTGTTTCCACTGATGAGCAAGAATTATATGTTTCTGCTCAAGTCACCCTAGTGGCATTAGACAGAGAAAGAGGTAAAATAATGCGTCAGTTACCTCCTGCAATGAAGGATGCACTGGCGAAAATTTCCGCATCATACAAGTAATACAATTTTGGATTTTAGATTTTGGATTTTAGATGGGGAATCTTTGGAAATGTTAGTTAACAGTATCAGCAATTAAAAATTTATTTTCCGCAAAGTTAAGTTTAATTACGCACAGGTATTTGGGAGATATTTTGAGTAATTTCAGAGATTTTCTGTAAAATATCTTGAGGTGTAATCCCAAAACCAAAGTATAATAAAACCACTATCGCTGCAAAAGTAACAGCAGTTTTGATGGTGGTTTTGACTAATTTCCACAGGATGATAAATATTATCCATGCGACTATTAAGGTAATGATCATAACGTTAGGGATTTAAAAGCCATTGTGGTTAAATAAGGTATACATTATATCTGAAAATGACCAGATAATTTATTTTGTGAATATTTTTTAATAATCGGACAATGAAAATTATTTAACATCAACATAAATATCTTTGCCGTATGGCTTAAATTCATCATCGAGGTTGTATAAAATATTGCGAATTTGTTGACGGATTTCTCTAGCAGGTTCTAGATAGTCTCGTTGATAATCTTGTAAAGTTAATTGCAGATGGGGATAAAGGATTTTTAATAAACCGGATGCAGTTTTAAGAATTGCTGTTTCATCTCTACCTGTAACAGTTTTATGATTAAAATCAGTGGCAGATAAGTTAAAATGACCATTATTTAGGAGTGGGAATCATGACAGATACACAAAAACCCAATAAACCCTTATTTTCTCAACATTATTTAAGATTTCGGATTCAAGAATTACCAGAATGGCAATTAGATATTACCTCAGAATTTGAGCAATTAAATAAACTCTATGTTGCCAAAAAAGCAATTTTACCCACATTAAACGAATCCCAAACAGAAGAAGAGTTTATTAAACCTGTTTTAGAAATATTAGGTTTTAAATATATTACTCAAGTAAGCACTCGTGGTAAAGGTAGATCCCAGCGTCCAGATTATGCGTTGTTTGCTAATGACAATGAACGCAATACAGCTTACACATTACAAACTAATGAAACCGCGTTTTATAGTCAAGTATTAGCTATAGCAGAAGCTAAATATTGGGAAAGACAATTAAGTAAAGTTTCTGCTAATGATAAGCGGGATATTTTCAAAAATGAAAACCCATCTTTTCAGATTTCCAGTTATTTAACAGGTACAAATGTTGACTGGGGAATTTTAACCAACGGGAGAGAATGGCGGTTATATTATCGTTTAGCATCTTCCACCGCAACAGAATTTTATCCCATTGATTTGGTAGAATTATTAGAAAGTAAAGATGTAGATAAATTAGAGAAATTCAAATATTTTTGGTTATTTTTTAGACGTGCAGCTTTTGAAAAAGATAGCTATAATAAAAACTTTTTAGAACGAGTTAGAGAAGGAAGTACAACCTACGCGACTCAAGTAGGAAACGAGTTAAAAAAATTAGTATTTGAGCAGATATTTCCTGACTTAGCAGGAGGTTTTGTTGCAGATGCAGCACGACGGGGAAAAACTATCAACGAAAAACAAGTTTATGCGGCAACTTTATCATTTTTATATAAGTTGTTATTTCTATTATATGCCGAAGCTAGAAATTTATTACCCATTACCACAGCTTACCGTGATTATAGTTTGATTAAAATTACCCAAGAAATAGCAGAAAGTGTTGATAAACAAAGAACATTAAGTCAAACTTCTACCAAAATTTATAAAGGTATTTTGAGTTTATTTGAAATAGTAGATAGAGGTGATGCAGCGTTAGAAGTACCTCGTTATAATGGCGGTTTATTTCATTTTGAATTTCATCAAAATCAAGATATTAAAGATTATCCAGATAATCAGTTTTTGTATGAACATCAATTATCAGATGCCATATTAGCACGTGCTTTAGATAAATTAGCAAGATTTGAAAAATTACCCATTGACTACAGCTTTTTAGGTGTGCGACAATTAGGATCAATTTATGAAGGTTTATTAGAATATCGGGTAGTTGTTGAAGATGGAAATACAGGAAAAGTTCATTTAGAAAATGATAAAGGTGAACGGAAAGCTACAGGTTCTTATTACACACCAGATTATATTGTTAAATACATTGTTCGTCATACCCTCAAACCAATTTTAGAGGAGAGAAAACAAAAATTTGCAGATTTAATGACGCAAATTAATCAAATACAAGAAAATCTCAAAGATGGTAGGTTAGGTGTACAAAGTCGTAACGGTTTACAAAAAGATTTACAACGTTTAGAAAAAACTGCACAAAATACACTGTTAGATATTAAAATTTGTGATCCTGCTATGGGAAGCGGACATTTTTTAGTGGAAGCTGTAGATTTTTTAACTGATGAATTAATTAATATTTTAAATGAATATCCTGAACATAACCCTGTTTTGGAGATGTTAGAAATTACCCGCAATAGTATTTTAGAGAATTTGCAAAACCAGGGAATTACTATTGATGTCAATAAATTAGAAGACACTCAACTTTTGCAAAGGGTGGTGATGAAACGCTGTATTTATGGTGTGGATTTAAACCCAATGGCGGTAGAATTAGCAAAGGTGAGTTTATGGTTACATTCTTTCACAATTGGCGCTCCTTTGAGTTTTTTAGATCATCATTTACGTTGTGGAAATTCCCTTATTGGTACAACTGCAAAGGAAGCGGAAGAGAAAATGCAGCAGGAAGAAAGTGGCCAGTTGAGTTTATTAACTGGTCCTTTTGTGGGGTTATTGCGTGCTGCGGAAATTATGCGCGGTGTGAGTACATTAAGTGATGCGACTTTTGCGGAAGTGGAAACCAGCGAAAGGTTATTTAAGGAGTTTGATCAAGCTGCAAAACCTTATAAAAGATTGTTGGATGTTTATGTTTCTCAGTTTTTTGGTGTGAAACAAGCTAAGAATTGGTTAGAAAGATGGGGTACAAATGCAATTTCTGTGAATGTTGAAAATCTCAAGGATGATGATTTTGCGGTTTATGAAAATGCAAGGAAATTATTTGAGGAGAAGCGGTTTTTTCATTGGGATTTGGAATTTCCAGAGGTATTTATTGATTTAGAAAATGCCAGTTGGAAAGATAATTCGGGTTTTGATGTTGTTATTGGAAATCCTCCTTATGGAGATATCTTAGATAAGAAATCTAAAGATTATTTAATTACTATGACTGGAATGAAAACAGGTGGAAGAGCAGAAATTTACGCTAATTTTATAGTATTGTCAACACATATTACAAAATCCTATGGATATCAATCATTTATTATCCCTAATACTTGTTTAGATGGATTACAATTTAGTGTTTTTAGAAAGATTATTAGCAATTCTACAGAAATAGTTAATATTGTGGACTTTAGAAACAAGAATGTTTTTAATGACGCTGAAGTTAAGACAATGATTATTGTGATTAAAAACATTGGAGATACTCAACAGCTATATTATCTAACCAAGTATGATATTTGGGATGAAGATCATCAAATGTTTTCCGTGGACAACATGAAAATTTTGATAAATTCTGAACATCCTTGGCGCTCTTTTAATGCAATTATATCAAAGATTGAAAATGCCAATATTTGTGTGAATTTAGAACCAGAAATAGCTACTTGTCATGATGCAGGGGTAGATTACAAGTGGAAAAATGTAGGTTGGCAAAATCGAGGAGAAAAAGTTTCATTATCTGAATTATTATTTTATCATGGAAAAATCAGAAATCAACAAGATTATCAATTATTAAAAGGAGAAAACATAAATCGGTATGCAATAGAATATCAAGATAACTATTTAATTTATGATTTTAAAAAGTATAAAAACTCTCAAACTGTTGTTGCTGTTTATCTTGATCTAAATATTGTACCTACTAAAATTATCACCCGTCAAACTTCCGATGCAATTCAAGCATCAGTAGATGATCAGCAATTTATCACTTCTAAATCTATTCATACAACAATTATTAAAGATACAAATTATTCTCCTTGGTATATTATTTCTCTTTTAAATAGCAAATTATTAACTTATATTTATCGTTGTCAAACAGGAGAAAAAGGTAGAACTTTTGCTCAAGTCAAGTTATATGATTTACGTCAGCTACCTATCCGTCAAATATCCTTTACAACTACCCCACAAAAACGTCAAGAATATCTGCAAAATCTGATCAAACATTACGAAGAATATCAAATCAATCATAACCCTAATAACCTACTTACCCAAGTTGAAAACCACCTTAACCAACAACCATCAGCAGCGGATGTAATTCATGATTTACTTGCATATTTAGCGGAACAAATGATAGAATTAAATAAACAAAAACAAACAGAAACAAAAGGATTTATCTCATGGTTAGAAAGATTTATTGGTACTGATCTTGATAACTTAACCCATAAATCGAAAATTCAAAATTATTTAGGTGATTATTATAAACAAAAACAAGGAGATAATCATTTAACCTTAGATGAATTAATTGATATTCTCAAGAAAAATAAGAAGAAAATTAAAATTGATATTACTACCAGAAAAGAACAGGAAACATTAGGTAAAGAATATCAAGCAAGTTTAAATATTCTCTTACCTATCAAACAGCAATTAAACCGATGTGATTGGTTAATTGATGAAATTATTTATCAATTATATGGGTTAACAGAGGAAGAAAAAGCGATAATTGAGGGAGAAAATAGTTAAGTTTAGAAAAACTTTACCATTGAATAGGAGAGAATCGCTTTATCTTCTGTCATAATGATTAAATCATGCTCTAAAGATTGACAAAGTAAAAGACGATCAAAGGGATCATTATGTAACGGTGGTAATTTAGCTAATTGAGTAATTGTAGTTTCAGTAATAGATAAACTGGAAATTAAATGTTTTTCACGCTGTCGGGGAAGGTAAATTTCAGGAGATTCTGGTAATGGTAATTTTCCTAATTGATATTTAATTGTTGCTTCCCAAACAGAAACTACACTGAGATAAATCCCGTTATCTTGATTACTAATAGCATCATAATATTGGTCTGCTAGTCGTTTATTATTAGTAATAAACCACAAAAATATATGAGTATCTAAGATAATTTTCATGGATTTGTAAATAAGTTAATAATTTCTTCAGGAAGGGGATCATTAAAATTATCAGGTACAACAAATTCACCTTCACATAAACCAATAGGACGGCGTTCTTTTTGAGGTGGTTTTGTTGGTATGGGTTTAATTTCAGCAATAGGTTTATCTGCTTGAGTAATGATCAAGCTATTACCTTCTTGAATCAATTTGATAAATTCTGATAAATTGTGTTGAATCTCATCTATATTTAGGGTAATCATGGCATTTATCTCCATAGCTTCAATTGCGGCAATATTATTTTTATTAGCTCTAATTATATCATGAAAGAGTAGCGATCATGGAGAAATTCACAGTGCAGAACATTTAATTGCAGTTGCTTTATCAGAAAATAAAAAATAAAAATTAAGAAAAATTTAGATCCCCGACTTCTTTAAGAATTCGGGGATATAGAACTTAACCCACAGAAACAAATTGTGGTTGACTTGCTAACTTTTCAGTTGCAGTAAAAACTTCTTGTCTAGCCCATTGATCTGCTGCTAAAATGTCATCTAAAGAAGGATTTTGTTTGTTATCATTTTGATGGCGATCGCACACCCATTCAATACAACGAGCAATATCCAAATAGCCAATTTTCTCTTCTAAAAATAGTGCTACAGCTTGTTCATTTGCAGCATTTAAAACCGCTGGCATTGAACCGCCCGCCCTACCCGCAGCATAAGCTAAATTCATGCAAGGATATTTTTGATGATCCGGTTCACGGAATGTTAAATTACCGCATTTTACTAAATTCAATCTTTCCCAATTTGTGTAAATTCTTTCTGGCCAAGACATCGCATAAAGCAAAGGTAAACGCATATCTGGCCAACCTAACTGAGCTAAAACAGAAGTATCTTGTAACTCAATTAAAGAGTGAATAATACTTTGAGGATGAATGACAATTTCAATATCATCATAATCCATCCCAAACAAATAATGAGCTTCAATTACTTCTAAACCCTTGTTCATCAAAGTTGCAGAGTCAACAGTAATTTTTTTACCCATTGACCAGTTAGGATGTTTAAGAGCATCCGCAACTTTAACTGTGGGTAACTTTTCCACAGGCCAATCTCGAAAAGCACCACCAGAAGCAGTGAGCAATATCTTTTTTAACCCATCTTTAGGAACACCTTGCAAACATTGAAAAATTGCCGAATGTTCCGAATCTGCGGGTAATAGTTTCACTCCGTGTTTTTCCACCAAAGGTAAAACCACAGGACCCCCAGCAATGAGAGTTTCTTTGTTTGCTAAAGCAATATCCTTACCCGCTTCAATCGCTGCGATAGTAGGAAGTAAACCCGCACAACCAACAATACCAGTAACAACACTTTTTGAATCCCCATAGCGGGCAACCTCAATCACACCCTCTTCACCAGCGAGTAAAATAGGTTGGGGATCAACGTCTTTAATAGCTTCCCGCAGTTCTGGTAACTTATCAGCGTCAGAAATTGCGGCTATTTGGGGGCGAAACTGGCGAATTTGCGCTGCGAATAACTCCACATTGCGCCCAGCAGCTAAACCAACTATGCGGAATTTATCGGGGTGTTCAGAGACGATATCTAAGGTCTGAGTACCAATAGAACCGGTAGAACCAAGAAGAGTAATAGCTTTCACAATGATTTAACAATTTACGGATACTCTTAACTATAAATTGTTAAGGACTCACTTTTAACACTCACCACTGTCTAATTTGCACTTATGTCAAAATTGAATTTATTATATTGTTATTGCGTTGGATATAAGCTGAACCAAAGTATAGTATACTGATAAATTTGACGAGATTTAACTATTATTTTCTGGTTCAGATTCCACAACTCCAAACTTTACTTTATTATATAAATCCCGTAAAGAAATTTCCAAAGGTACAGTTACCAGAGATATATTTTCATCTTCTTCATCGTACTCAAATAAATTCCATCTTTTCTTGCCAGTTTTAGAAAATTGTTCTACATGAATCCGGTTTTGATCAATTAATAAATATTCTTGAAAACTGGGAATTGTTCTATAAGCTGCAAATTTATCTTCTCTATCGTAACCTTTGGTTGATTTAGATAAAACCTCAATAATTACCTGGGGGTTTGTAATTGTATCTGTCCGATTATTGAAAAATTCTGGTTCATCTGCAATAATCATCACATCTGGATAGGTGTAGATTAATCTTTGGGGTATCCATAGACGCATATCACTGTTAAAAACTTCATATTTGTCTTGTTGTTTAAAGGCAAAATTTAGCTCGGCGTAAAAATTACCGGTAATGCGGTTATGATTTATAGATGCACCAGCCATTGGAATGATTTGTCCTTCAATATATTCGCTTTTGTAGTCCGCAGTTGCTTCTAATTCTAGATATTCCTCTGGGGTGTAATATTGCTTTTGGGTGAGTTGCATATTTTTTGATTAGAAAGCTATGTATGTTAATTTAACATATTAGCAAGAGTTAGTAATAGGTACGTAAACTATTAAGTTTATTATATTTATAGTATATTGGATTAGTATGGTATTTTTCTACTTTCTTTAATTTATATCCTCATGTGAATAGCTTAGGTAGATTTTAAATTTTAACACCTATATTTTTACCACCATTTACAAATACCAATGCAATTTTAGCATTTTGTAATTACTATTAAATAATCGCAATTTAGGAAAATATCTATTTCAAAAGGAATACCTCAATCAAAACAATAAAACTACAATATAAACTTAATTTTCTTGGCAGCATATAAACACATACCCAATAAAATCAAACCTTCTCGAAAATGAGAAATATTAGATTTACCATAAGTCCTTTCTTGATATATAACAGGTACTTCCACAATATGTAAATTTAACTTGGCTGCACCAAACAATAAATCAAAATCGCCAAAAGGATCAAAATCTCCAAAATAACTGCGATTATTGGCTATTTTCTCATAATCTTCTCGCCATAAAACCTTAGTTCCACACAGAGTATCTTTAATATTACAATCCAACAAAAAAGATATCAACAAAGCAAAAAATTTATTAGCAACAGAATTTAACCAAGGCATTGCTTGATAAGAATAAGGATACACTAAACGCGAACCATTAATAAATTCACCGTGATTTGTAGCTATAACTTCTACAAATTTTGGTAAATCTTCTGGTTGTACAGTCAAGTCAGCATCAAGAATAATTAAAATATCTCCCGTTGCTTCTGCAAAACCTAATCTTACCGCATCTGCTTTACCTTTACCTGTTTGTTGAAATGCTTTAAGTGTAAAATTTCCTTGATAGTTATTCACCACTTCTTGAATTTTATCCCAAGTGTCATCATGGGAATTTCCTTCAATAAATATGACTTCTGTACTTTTACCTAACTCTGGTAAACGTTCTACCGCAGCAACAATATTTCCCGCTTCATTTCTTGCAGGAATAATTACACTAACATTATATTTTTTGACTTCATTAATATTTTCATACCAAGCGGGACGTGCCACTACATAATTAGTTAAACACAGATGATTAATTATTGGTAATTGACAAATATAATGATTGATAAAATTAGCAATAATTGGTATTTGTTTAGGTATTAAAAACCGCCTACCTATTTTTACGGGTTGATAACCTGTAATAGATAAAAAATTAATCATATCATTCATTGATAACCAGTTTTGTGGAGGTTGGAGACGACGTTGATTAATTTTTTCAGCACAACGCAGCACAGGTTCCCAGAGAAAATTATGAAATACTAAAATAATTCTCGTTCTAGGATGACAAAACATCTTTAAACGTTCCATGACTACTTGAATATCTGTGAGATAACCAAGCACCCCAGCTAAAATAATAAAGTCAAATTTACAAGATGAGATAGGAGTATTACTAAAAAAATCTGGATGAATATTCTCAGCATCAAGACAATAAAAATCTAAATCAGGATATTTATCCTTGGCAATAGCAATTACTGTTTCCGAAAAATCAATACCTACACCTAATTTTGGTTTAGTCGCTGCTAATAAATCTCCAGTACCACATCCTATTTCTAAAACATTACTACCTGATGGGATAATAAAATTATGTAATTTTTGGATATCTTGATAATAATATTTATTGCGACGATTCCACCAATCTAAGTTAAAGGCAATTTTATCAAAATATTGTTTTATTTCTGCTTTGAATGCGTTATTTTTCATGATGATCAAGATTAATTTTTGTAAATGAGTTTCCAACCTTTGACTGTACCCATAATCTCATATTTATTTAAAGTGTTTGTGGGTATCTTAGGAGTTATCCAAGCATAACTATTAGTACGTAAATCCTGTATTGGTGTTATTTTACCTAATTTTGGTGTATAAAAACTTAGCAAAAGAAAATTTTTAGAAATTTCTACATCTGAATAATTAACAACGTCAGCATCCGATTGATTATTGACTGGGTTATCTATAACAAAGTTAATGGGTTCAACAGAAAGGATTTGGTTAATTTGCGGTTGTTGTAATTCAGTTCTGAACACTGGATTTCTATCACCTAAAACACCTGTAAAACCCAAGGTAGCTATTGTTAAATAAGGAGATATAACCCAACTAGCAAGCCAATATTTATTAGGCAAGAATTTACGATTTTTCCAAACAGTATTAATTGCTGCCCAACCTGCACCTAAAATAATTCCTAATATACCATATTGCTTAATTTCTGGAGTGAGAGAGATTCCAGGTAATTGAATATTTAAAGTTATTAATAAACCTAAGATTAATAATAAAATACCCAAAGTTGTAAAGGCAGACAATAAATAAGATATGATTTGATTTACTCGGTGTTTGCGAAGTTTGTAAATATCTTCAATTCTTGTTAGTGCTACAGATGCAAACAAAGCCATAAATGGTAATATTTGCAAAGGATAATAAGGTGTGCGAGTTCTAAAACTACATAATAAAATAAATAAGATGATTGGATAACCCAGCAACAGAGATATACGGTTATTGCGATAAAAGCAAATACATAACAACAACCCAATGACGCTAAATAATGCCCAAGGAAAGGTATTTAAAGGTATATTCCAAAAATAATAAAACCTTCCTGGGTTGTATGTGTCATCAGCAGATAAATAAAGCAATTTCCCAAATAAATCTGTGACAGGAAATAAACTATTATATTTCAGACAACTCAATATTAACCAAATAATTACAGGGAGAAACCCAATAATTAACCCTAAATAAATACCGATATTTTTTAAATGCTGATGTTGTTTATTCCTGAATATTAAATAAGGGACAATTGCTACTCCTGGTAAAATAATCATGAAACTTTTAATCAGAAATCCTAAACCAAAAGTAGCACCTGCTAAAATTCCCCAGAGGATTTTTTGCTGTTTCTGCTTATTTCCTAATTCCTCAGCACGTAATAAAGCCCAAATTCCCAGTAGTTCAACACAAACTAACGGAGTATTTTGAGTTGCAGAACGTCCTTCAAATATCCATATTGGCATTAAACATAGAATTATTGCTGCTAAAAAAGCAACTTGGCGATTTAGGAGAATTTTACCAATTTGATATGTCAGTATAACGCTAACAATACAACTAATAATGCTAGGTAAACGGGCGCTAAATTCACTGATGCCAAATATTTGATAAGTTAAAGCTATTAACCATTGGATACCAACCGTGCGATCATAATTAGGTGTACCCCACCATTGGGGTGTTAACCAGTCTTGTGTTTCTAAAATCCAACGGGCTTGTATAGCATAATACGCTTCATCATGTGCCAATAAACTATTATTGCCATTGCTCGCAAATAACAATAATGCACTTAATAGTAGTAAGATGAACTGTGGATGTTTATGGATAGCACTGGATAATTTTAGTTGCACCATTGCAGCATAGCCTTGTGATTCAGATTAAAAGCTTGTATATTTTTGTTAGTAAGCACAGGATCATCAAGCTAAAGTAACTGGGAATAGGGTAAAATTTAATACGTGTCTTAAGAAACAAGACAAATTATACCACTATTTGCTGCTGTTGCTATCTAATTAATCAAATATTCCAGAAATCATAGAACCAAGATAAATTCTTATTGGATGTTAAAAATAATTACATTCCCGACTTAATAACAATAATAATGATCCAACACCGTAAAAACATTCAATGGACAATTCCTTTCATTATCTGTGGTGCATTTATTCTGTGTGCTGCCATAGGAATGCTATTCAATCAAGATGCTTTTCATAAATTCTTTTCAGCAACTCAATTATATCGAGAAATACCTCCTCAACTACCTCACAGAAGTTATTACTGGGATGTTGAACATTATTCAGAAATGGCTCTTAACCCAAGTTGTAAAGCATTTTATCCCCTATGGCCATTTATTATTCGTAATCTATTTCATCCCCAAACTATAGAACAAGCTGCACATTACTTTTTAGTCGTAGCTACTGTTATATTTTTGATTAATAATTTTTTGCTCTATCGAATTCTAAAAATATGTTTAAATCGTTTATACTTGGCTTATTTAATTCTTTTGATTTATACTGTTAACCCAATGGCAATATTTAGAGTTATTGGTTATACAGAAAGCATATTTTCTTTGTTGAGTACGTTATTTATCTGGGTTTGTTTACCTAATCTCAAAATTAATCTAAATTTAAAACTTTGTTTTTTATTCATTATCACATTTTTAATGAGCTTAACTAGACCTATATTAATTCAAGTATTTTTTGCAACCATATTAACTTTAATAACTATTATTGGTTTGGAAATGCTGAAAATCAAGAGATATTCTTGGAATAATTTATTAATTAATCTGCAAAAATATCGAAATGAAACAAAAATCACTTTAACTATATGGGTTGCATCTTTACTAGGTTATGCTGTTTATGGTAGCTTTTGTCTAAAAACTAGAGGTAATTTTTTTGCACCTTTTGATGATCAGAGTCTGTGGGGTAGAACATTAGGTATACATTTAGAATTACTATTATTTCCCAAATCACCTTTGGTGGATATAATAGGACTTTATCTACCTGTAATAATTTTGTTATTATCTTTAGTTTTTACATATTACAAGTTTACTCAACGAATTAATATTATATGCGTTCCTAAATACAGATTTTGGTGGAATATATTATATCTGTATCCGCCGTTACTAATCTTGGTATATGCCTACAACTTCATGAAGTCAATAAAAAGTAAAATTAATTTAGATCAAGTTCTACTAGATCCAATTACACTTACAGATTATACTAACAATTTAGCTGTAAAATATATTTTTTGGTTTTGTATTTACTTTGCTACTGCTCATTCATTGATTAATTTTCTCACATTTGACCGTTTAATGAGTTTAGCTAGACATACATTTGCGACTCCATTCTTTTTTGTTTCATTAGGATATTTGTATCGTTGTATTCCTGGTAAAGTTAAATATCAAACTTTACTCTTCATGAGTTTGATTTCTGCTTTTATGTTAGTAGAACAATGGATTAAATATGGTCAAGATAAATGGTTAGGTTAATAAATAATATAATGAATCAGCCCATCGACTCCCTAGTTATCCCCATTTACAACGAAGAAGAAAATATCAGAGAAATGTATCCGCCGTCCTACTCATGTCATGGCATTAGCAACTATAAATGGTCAAGATAAGTGGATGGGTTAAAATATGCAATAACTACCAAATTACATCAACAGGGTATTGCATAATCTGACTATCTACAGTTAAAATTGGCATTTTTTCCACCTGACTTTGGGCAATAATAATCCTATCAAATGGATCACGATGTAAATCAGGTAAATATACTACTTGTAAAGCATGAACCATTTGAATTGGTAAACTCTGGAAACGATTTATTTTTAACCGACTAGGAATATATATTTCTGGAGGTTCAGGTAAACTGAGTTTTCCTAAACGTACCTTAATCACAATTTCCCACGCACTTGCAGAACTTAAAAATAACTCATTACTAGGATCAGTAATAATTTTGTAAGCAGTAGATGAAAGTTGCAAGTCGTCTGTAACCCACCAAATAAAAGCATGGGTATCAAGTAATACTTTCATTCTCAATGTCTAGGGGATTAAGAAAATCTTTTAAAATATCTTCTGGTAAAGGTGAATTAAAGTCAGAAGCAATCACCACCTTACCACGATCTAAACCCGGTATTCGCGGTAATGGCTGCTGGGAAAAAGGTAAAATACGAGCCACAGGAGTACCACCTTGAGAAAGAATAACTTCTTCTCCTGAAAAAACTATACGGAGTAATTCTCCAAAATCACCTAAGTTATCTGGGAGTTCTGCATTATACATTGTTAAGTTAATTAGTGGTAAAATTAATGTTAATTCTTTAGCTTATACTCCAATTTTACTATACTTTAAACTTATTTTCTTAATTTTCTGCAAACTATCTCTGTACTCTTAACTTCTCAACTTAACCAACCGTAATTATAAATTATCCATCAAATCAATTATCACCGTGAATCAGCCCATCTACTCACTATTCATCCCCATTTACAACGAAGAAGAAAACATCACTGAGATGTATCGCCGTCTCACTTATGTCATGGAACAATTAGACGGTGAAGTTGAACTGATTTTAATTGATGACGGTAGCCGCGATCGCTCTTTGAGTATGATCCGTGAATTACACCATCATGATAGTCGAGTCCGTTACCTAAGTCTAGCCAGAAATTTTGGTCATCAAGTCGCAGTCACAGCAGGTTTAAACTTTGTCCAAGGTAAAAGTATCATTGTCATGGATGCTGACTTACAAGACCCACCAGAGCTAATTTTAACAATGATTGACGAATGGCATCAAGGATATCAAGTAGTTTACGCCCAGCGCAAGTCCCGTCAAAAAGAAACTTGGTTAAAACGGTTGACTGCATATCTTTTTTATCGCATTCTCAAACGTTTGGCTAAAGTTGACATCCCTGTGGATACAGGAGACTTTTGTTTAATGGATAGACAGGTAGTAGATATCCTCAATACCATGCCAGAACGTAACCGTTATATTCGTGGTTTACGTGCTTGGGTAGGTTTTCGACAAACATCCGTACTTTTTGAAAGAAGTCCCCGTTATGCTGGAGATGTAAAATATACTTTCGGGAAATCTTTATCCTTAGCAATTGATGGTATTATCTCATTTTCTACAGTTCCTTTAAGACTGGCAACCTATTTAGGTATCATATCAGCTACTATTGCCTTAATTATGATCTTGTTAGTTCTTTATTGGCGAATATTTGCACCAGTCTCTCACCTCATTGGTTACACATTAATTACTATCGCTATGTTTTTCTTAGGTTCAGTCCAGTTAATTTGTATTGGTATTTTAGGTGAATACATTGGTCGAATTTATGAAGAAGTCAAAGGTCGTCCTCTTTATACAGTCAAGGAAACTGGAGGTTTGAAAAAAACTTAATTGCCTTAAATAACCTACTTATTTAATTTCATAATTTTTCTATCTTTTTGGTAACTAAAAAATCACCATTCATATACAAAGGTAATACCAGTGTCACCCCAAGAATTTAGTTTACTTCTCTTCTCAGTCCTCATCAGCGTTGCTGGACAATTTTTCCTAAAAACAGGAGCAATGAAACTAGGAAAAGTTCATGCAGGTAACATTATTAATCTCATCCTCAACATGATCACCATACCAGAACTATTATTAGGACTAACCTGTTATGGTATTGGTGCTATAGCATACATATTACTTCTCACAAGAGTAAACCTCAGCGTTGCTGCACCTGCGGTATCCGTTGGTTATATATTTTCCGTATTGTTGGGTTACTTTATTTTAAAAGAACCTATTCCTTTGATCCGTCTTGTGGGATTAGGTTTTATTGTTACAGGAGTAATATTAGTAGTTTGGCGCAAATAAAATCAAATTCAGAATTATTTATACAGCAGTATCTAGATTAACAAATAAATTCCACTCAATCATGGGAAACTATCATTAGTTGTTTTTTGTCAATCTATTCAATATGTTGCAAAAAACAACAAAATTTATTGCAAAATTTAATTTTTTCTTCCAAAAAAAAGGCAGGAACTTCAGCCGTAAAATATACATCTCTAGTAATGTTAATGATAGTGTGTGTCCGTCTTTTGGGGTAGATACTCTATTCCTAAAGACTGCTTGTGTGGAATAATCATTGATTTATTATCCGACGATTTATTATCCGACAATTTTGCAAAAGTACAAAAGCTACAGATTACATACTTAAAGGAGAAACTGAATGGTAAATGCTAAGTTTTTAGCAAATACAGCACTTTCCGGTGTAATGAGGTACACTTTGGGCGGGCAAGACTTGTAATGAGCGGTTAGTGAGCGCAGTCGAACTATGTCGAAGTATGCCCACCCCACAAGAGTTTCATGATGATAATTTGTACCTCATAATAACGAAATCTGCTGTAAGTAGAATTTATCATTGGAAATTTCGTCATTTCTGTAATTTTGTCTTATGCTTTTGATGATTACCAGTACATAACTGAGTATCTAAACATCTAGAAAAAATGTGTTATAACCTACCGTCAGAAACCTAATTGACGGTTCAACCCTTGAAGGAGCTATGCAGTGGAAAATAAAAATAATAAGTCATTTTTTTGGACGCAGGGAATATTGATTGTATTGCTTTGTTTAACTGGTACTTTGGGTATTGGGTTAATGATGCTTGTGAGGGCAAATACCTCTGAAGCTCAAAATAACCAGCGTATCAATTTCAATGAAATTGCTGCTAATACAGTCACTCAGCAACGGATTGAAAAATTTAAGGCTGCAATGCTCACTACCTGGCAAAAGGAAGCACAGGCAAAAGGTATTATCACTGATGTACCATCACGCTTTCAAGGGGTAACAATAAAAGCTGCTACACTTCCCCCAGATCAAAAAGTAATTGCACTAACTTTTGATGATGGTCCCTGGCCAAAAAGCACTGCCCAGGTTCTAGATATTCTCAAAAAAAATAATATTCAAGGTACATTTTTTGTCGTTGGGCAAAATGTAAAAAATTATCCTGATTTAACTAGACGTATAGTTGCTGAAGGCCATTCTATTGCTAATCATACCTGGCATCACTGGTATCATCACATGAACCCGCAAACCGCAGCTTATGAAGTTGCCAATACCACAGATATTATTTTTAAAACTACAGGGGTGAAATCCGGTTTATTTCGTCCACCTGGTGGAATTATGACTAATGGTGTCGTATCCTACGCCAGAAATAATAAGTATGCAATTATTATGTGGTCATCTGACTCTATAGACTATTCCCGTCCTGCTGTACCTAGACTGATTAACAATATATTCAAAACCGCAAAATCAGGGGGTATTGTGTTAATGCACGACGGTGGAGGCGATCGCACTCACACCGTCCAAGCCTTACCAGAAATTATCAGTAGATTCCGCAAACAAGGCTATAAATTTGTTACTGTTCCCGAACTCTTGGAAATGCAAGATCAGCAGCAACAGTTAGCGGCTAATAAGAAGTAGTAGGGGCAAACCCCCCGTGGTTGCCCTCTTGAGGCAGGAGTCAGGAGTCAGGAGGCAGAAGAAAAAAATCTGTTCCCTATTCCCTTCTTACTGTCACCTGTCACCTGTCCCCAGTCACCTACTACACAGAACTCAACTGTTTACCAGCCTTTTCAGTTTCCGCATTAGCTTCTGCACTGTCTGCTTCTGAAGGTGGTACAACTTGCCAGAACTTCAGTAAATACTCTGACCAGTTCTGTAAAATTAACTGCGCTTTTGGTGAACCAGTGCGATCGCCATGAGCTTTAATCAAATCATACAATTGCTTCTCACCAGCTTCCGTTGCTACACGCTGGATTTTCACAATGGTCTTATTCACCAACTCAGGGAAAGAACCATCTTCATCCAAGAAGTAACCCAGTCCTCCAGTCATACCAGCGCCCACGTTACGGCCAACTTTACCCAAAACTACAACTACACCACCAGTCATATATTCGCAGCAGTGATCACCAGCCCCTTCAATAACTGCCGTACCTTTAGAATTACGCACTGCAAAGCGTTCACCCGCTAAACCTCTAGCGAACAACACCCCACCAGTCGCACCATACAAACAGGTATTCCCAACAATCACATTTTCGGCTGAGTTATAAGTCGCATCTGCGGGTGGTTTAATAATAATCTCCCCACCGTGCATCCCCTTACCTACATAGTCGTTAGCCTCCCCATGTAAGGTTAAGGTTAAACCAGGTAAGATAAACGCCCCAAAGCTTTGTCCGACGCTACCTTGGAAGTTCAAGTTAATTTGACCTTCAAAACCACTATCACCGTATTGAGAAGCAATAGCACCCGCTAACCTTGATCCTACGGTTCTATCAGTATTCACAACTTTGTAAGTCTTGGTGACAGTAGATTGATTTTTGATGGTTGCTTGAATTTCCCCATCCGCTAAAATCTGATCATCTAAAACAAGTCCATTGCTATGAACTTCTTCATGGTTTAACCAGGTACGATTGGATTTAGCATCTGGTAACTTAGTTAAACAATCTAAATTCACAGATTGGGTTTTTGTCAACTTCACATCAGAACGCACAGTTAACAGATCCGCCCTACCAGTCAACTCGCTTAGAGAACGATATCCCAGTTTCGCTAACAGACTCCGCACTTCTTCCGCGATGAAATAGAAGAAGTTAACAACATGATCAGGAATACCTGTAAAGCGTAGACGCAGTTCTTCTTTCTGAGTCGCTACACCTTTGGGACAGGTGTTTAAATGACACACCCGCGCCATAATACAACCTTCGGCGATCATGGCGATAGAACCAAAACCGAACTCCTCAGCACCCATTAAAGCAGCGATCAGGACATCCCAACCACTCTTTAAACCGCCATCAACTCTGAGAATCACGCGATCGCGCAATCCATTATCCATCAACACCCGATGCACTTCTGACAATCCGAATTCCCACGGACTACCTGCGTGTTTAATAGAACTCAAAGGAGATGCACCAGTACCGCCATCATGTCCGGAAATCTGAATAATATCAGCATTAGCTTTTGCTACACCGGCAGCAATCGTACCAATACCTATTTCTGACACCAACTTCACGGAAACTTGGGCTTTGGGGTTAATTTGATGCAGGTCAAAAATTAACTGCGCTAAATCTTCAATTGAGTAAATATCATGATGGGGAGGGGGTGAAATTAAAGTTACACCGGGTTTAGAACGGCGTAACATCGCAATGTAAGGGCTAACCTTGGGACCAGGTAACTGTCCACCTTCACCGGGTTTTGCACCTTGAGCAATTTTGATTTCGATTTGTTTAGCACTGGCTAAATATCCCGGTGTCACACCAAAACGTCCAGAAGCGACTTGTTTGATGGCACTGGAAGCGGTATCACCATTTCTCAAACCGTTCAAATGGGGGAGAGTGGGTGAATGTCCGTTTTCGTCAACATCATTTAACACATTGTAACGAACTGGATCTTCGCCACCTTCACCAGAGTTAGATTTCCCACCGATGCGGTTCATGGCAATGGCTAAAGTTTCATGTGCTTCCCGTGATAAAGCACCTAAAGACATACCACCAGTACAGAAGCGTTGAGCGATTTCGCTGACAGACTCTACTTCTTCTAAAGGAATAGATTGTCTGCCGCTTTGGAAATCCAATAAATCTCTTAAAGCCGTTGTTGGTCTACCTTGTAAATGCTGTTTATAAACTTCATAATGGTCATACTGCTTACCATCAACAGCCTTATGCAGCGCCTTCACCAGTTCCGGGCTATTGCTGTGATATTCACCACCGGGACGATACTGAACAAAACCCAGATTTTCCAACTTCTTAGCAGACAACTCTGGGAAAGCCTTACTGTGGAAAGAAAGCACTTCTTGAGCCAGTTCAGCACAACTTAAACCACCGATGCGGGAAGTAGTACCCCGGAAAGCCAAATTTAACAAATCGCCACCAATACCGATCGCCTCAAAGATTTGCGCCGCTTGATAGCTAGAAAGCAGGGAAATTCCCATTTTTGAGAGAATTTTCAACAAACCTGATTCTACAGCTTGACGATAATTAGCGATCGCTTGATCCAGAGTAATATTATTCAGTTTACCTCGTTCCCTGAACTGTTGAGTTTTCGGATCAGCCCACCAGTCACGCACCGTATCCAAAGCCATATAAGGGCAAACCGCACCCGCACCATAGCCCAACAAACACGCAAAATGGTGTGTACTCCAACATTGGGCGGTATGCACAACTAAAGAAGTCTTCATCCGCACACCTTCGCGGATCAAATAATGGTGAACTGCACCCACAGCCAACAAAGGTGGAATATAGGTAAAATCAGCACTGATACCCGCTTCTTTGCCCCGCTTTTCAAGGGGGGTTGGGGGGATCTTATCACTCAAAATCAAAATTTTCGCACCAGCCCGCACCGACTCCACAGCTTGTTTTTGTAAAGATTCTACCGCCGCTTTTAAACCATCAGGACCAGCATCAATAGAAAACAGAGTTGATAACTCAGCAGTGCCAAAACCAGATAATTTAATCGCTTCTAACTCAGCATCAGTCAAAACAGGAGAATCTAACTTTAATCTTCTCGCGTGTTCTGGTTGCGGATCTAATAAATTACCTCTTTCTCCCAGTTCCACCGTCAAAGACATTACCAATTTTTCTCTTAACGGATCAATGGGTGGGTTTGTTACTTGGGCAAAACGCTGCTTAAAGTAGTTGTACAGCAGATGGGGTTTTTCTGATAAAACCGCCAAAGGAATATCATCACCCATAGAGAAAGTCGGTTCAGCACCAGTATTCGCCATCGGCTGAATAATCATTTCTGCATCTTCGCTAGTGTAACCAAAAGCGATCTGTTGTTGCAGTAAGGTTTTTTTATCGGGGATTTCAAAACTTTCAGTTACATAATGACCGTTACCGTTACCATTACCATTAGCTGACGGTTTTACCAAATCTTGCAACTCTTGACGATATTTTTGCAACCAATCGCCGTAAGGATGTAACTTAGCAATACGTTGTTTAATTTCCCAGTTCTTCAAAATTTCATTGCTGTTTAAATCTACAGCAATCATTTGTCCTGGTCCGAGTCTACCTTTTTCGATAATACTGGTTTCTGGGAAATCAACTACACCCGCTTCGGAAGCAACTACGATATAGTCATCATTAGTAATCACATAACGAGCAGGTCTTAAACCATTTCTATCTAAAGTCGCACCAACTCTTTTACCATCACTGAATACTAACAGCGCCGGACCATCCCAAGCTTCCTGTAAACCACTGTAATATTCATAAAAATCAACGATTTCAGGATGATCTTTTAAAGAAGGTTGATTTTTATAAGCCTCTGGAACCATCATCATTAAAGCTTCCAAAGGACTGCGGCCTGAACGCACCAATAACTCTAGTACGTTATCAAGAGTCGCAGAATCACTGCTTTCAGTATTTACCAAAGGTTTAAATTCTTCAGCACGTCCTTTCCAAATCGGATGATCTAAAGTTGCTTCCCGCGCCATCATCCAGTTAATGTTACCCAACAGAGTGTTAATTTCTCCATTGTGACCTAGTAACCGCATGGGTTGAGCTAAAGGCCACTTGGGCATGGTGTTGGTACTAAAGCGGCGATGATAAACAGCAAAGGCACATTTAAAAGCTGGGTTTTTTAAATCTTCGTAAAAATCTCCCAATACCGCCGATCGCACCATACCTTTATAAACAATGGTACGGCTGGAAAGGGAGCAGACATAAAATTCTTCAGAAATATTTTTCGCTGCTTTCACCACACGACGACGGGTAAGATACATTTCCCGTTCTAGTTCATCACCACTCTTATCCGCAGAACTGAGGAAAACCTGTTCTATGTAAGGTTGGTTTTCTCTTGCTTGTATCCCCAAAACCTCTGGACGTACGGGAACTTTACGCCAACCCAGTACAGTTAAATTTTCTTCTTTTGCTACTTGTTCAAAGATTTCTTTAGCTTTTTTGGCTGATTCCTGGTCTTGGGGTAAGAAGATCATTCCTACAGCCATGTTACCAGTATTAGCAACTTTAAATCCTTCTTGTTGCAACAATTCCCAAGGAATCGCCGTCAAAATACCCGCCCCATCTCCAGAGTCTTGATCCGCACTACATCCACCCCGATGTTCTAAACAAGTCAGCGCATCTAAAGCTTTCGCCAAAATTTCATGGTTAGCAATATTGCAGCGATGGGCAATAAAGCCTACACCACAAGCATCCCGCTCTTCAACCAACCATCTTTGTCCTAAATAAGTTTCAGTATTTTCCGTATTTTTCATTGTGATGTTTTGACCCTGATTCAATGATTGATGACTCATATTTTATTCCTGAAATAATAGTGAAATTTCTGAGTTATGAATGTGACAACTGTTGCTACTGCAAAGAAAAAAAATCTAAGATTTAGCGATCGCAAAATACATAATCACGAAAAGTTAAGGGAAAATTAGGGAAAAAAAATTTTAACTTGAGGTTTACATTTTTGCTCACCTATGTTAAAATAGCCGCGTTATTTTTTTAAGTGTTTATGCACCGCACTCTTAGAAAAAGTACCTTGATCTAAATAATCTGCTTTACCTGACATTACGTTTATTTTTAGATAGTGAAGCTAATTGCTTTTTATCCCCGTTTAGCCTGATCTAGTCTTGGTTCAGGATCATCATTTGGGATTTACCTGAGATTTAATATCAATGGGATGTACTGCTTTTTTTTCAAACAGCGACTATCCTTTTGCAGCAACAGGCACAGTGTATTACAAAATATAACACTATATGCCGTTATGTGAAACCTGCTCAAATCTACTTTGAGCTTCTCTTATTTTGTGTTTTTCTGAGAAGTTCTAGCAATATCTAATTTGTATGTATTATTGAGAACTTTGGGTGTTGGTAATTTTAGCGTGATGATTAGCAGAATGATTAGTGACTGGGTTTTTCAATAGTATAGATAGGGAACATACATATTATCACCTTTATTGACCAAGAAAATTACAATTTTTTAAGATTCCCTGATAATTGGGGACTGGGGACTGGGATGAAACTTATTTACCTGTTCCCTATTCCCTATTCCCTATTCCCCTAAAATAGTAAAAATGCTCATGATTGAAATTAACAAGCTACGGTTTTTCCGCTACTCTATATCTTCAATGCTAGTAACAGCAATAAGTTTGATTGCTACCGATGGTACTAACGCCAAACAACCTCCCATCACTTCTCAATCTCTCCCCCTGATGATTTCTCAACTACCAACACCATCATCAGGTAATCAAATTTTTCTCAATGGTAAAACTTTACCAGGTGCTTGGATACAACAACCAGGAACATCTGGAACTGTAACTTATGTCAGTGATGGCGCACTTAGACAATTAATAGGAATAGATTTATTAAATACCACGAATCCTGAATTACAACCAATAGACTGGTTTTCTCAATCATCTACTACCCTCAAAGCTAAATTTTCTCCTGGATATCGTTATTTAGATATTTCTAATTTTGCCCAAACTAACGGCTGGCAAATCCAAGTTAACGGAAATCAGCTAGTAATTTCTACCCCTCCTGCGAAAATCAATAATATTCGTCAGGGGAAAAGACCTACAGGCGATCGCCTAGTCTTTGATTTAGATCGTCCCACACCTTGGAAAGCTGCACCAGGTCAAATAATTAGAAAATCAGCAGATCCCAAAAATCTCAGTTCTACACCTCCAGGACCACCCAACCGAGAATGGATCATCACCCTAGATAGTATGGCTGATAATAGCTTAATTCAACGTTATCCACCCCAACCCCCAACTACACCACCAGACCAAACAAAACAACTACCAACCACACCAGACCCGGACGCACTGATCCAAAAAGTAGAAACAGTAAATAATCAAACTAATAATCAAACTAGGATTACTCTCAGTGTTCCCTTTGGTTCATCTCCCCGCATTACTACCTTAGCTAACCCAAATCGTTTAGTCGTTGATATTATCCCCGATGCTTTAGTAGCAAAAGATATCACATGGACTCAGGGATTACGCTGGCAACAAAAATTTATAAATGTTGGTAAAGATAGGTTTCCCGTCGTTTGGCTAGAAATTAATCCCCGTCAATCTGGGTTAACTTTAAAACCAATAACTTCCAGTTTGGACAGTCAAACAGGTATAGCGCCCTTAATCCAAACAGCACCACGGGATTTAGCGGTAGCAGGAATTAATGGTGGTTATTTTAACCGCAATAATAAATTACCACTAGGGGCAGTTAAAAGAGACAATCAATGGTTATCAGGACCTATTCTTAACAGAGGTGCGATCGCCTGGAATAACAACGGAGAATTTTATTTTGGTCGTCTCACTTTAAACGAAACTTTAAACACCAGTAATAACCAAACCCTACCCATACTCTTTCTTAACAGTGCCTACGTACAAAACGGCATCGCTCGTTATACACCCACCTGGGGACAAACTTATACACCCTTACTAGATAACGAAATTATCCTCACAGTTCAAAATAACCAAATCACCAACCAAACACGAGTAGGAAAAGCAGGTGTCACATCTGTTACCATCCCCAGAGACGGCTACATCCTCACCTTACGGGGTACTGCTACCACCAATGCTGCACAATTACCTGTAGGTACAAAGGTTAATCTCACCAGTTCCACCACACCTGCTGAATATAACCGTTATCCCCATATTATCGGCGCAGGTCCGCTTTTAATCCAAAACCGCCAAATAGTCCTCGATGCTCAAAGCGAAAAATTTAGCAACGCCTTTATCATCGAAAGAGCTGCCCGCAGTGCCATTTGTACCACCAGTACAGGTAATTTAATCATAGCAGCAGTCCACAACCGCGCCGGAGGACACGGACCCACCCTAGCAGAACACGCCCAATTAATGCAGGTCATGGGTTGTGTTAACGCCCTCAACCTCGACGGAGGCAGTTCCACAAGTTTATATTTGGGAGGACAATTACTTGACCGTTCACCAAATACAGCCGCCCGTGTTCATAACGGTATAGGTATCTTTATTAACCCTAGGTAAACGGTCAATCCCACGTAAAAAATGCAAAATTTTCAATAATATTTCTGAATAGATATTAAGCTGTTGTGCATTTAATTTGTATAACTGGAACAGGCATCTTGCCTGTTCCACAAGAGTTCAGAATATTAGGATTATACAATTTAGCTGTATAACAGCTTATTAAGTTTTGCATTTACATAGGGCTTGCTGAATAAATGTAAAACCTAGATAAATCAATGGATTGAGGATGATTAAAATTAAAATTGTGCAAGGTTTTAGGTACTGTGAGCCTCAGAAAGCTTGCACTTTGTTAGTGTTTGCACAATTAATTTCCAAATCAAAAAAACTCCTTGTTCGCGCAGCGTGGCATAGCCATACTCCTTGAACTCCTGACTTCTTGATAGCGAAGCGTGACATTAGCCCTACTACTGTCCCCTCACAGATAACTTTTTCAGCAAGCCCTATTTAAAGTTGAGAATAAGTTAATATTTCATTCATGAAGAATTAATGTAGAAAGCTGATTTTGAATAATTAAGGGGTACTTGATCGGAGTTATCTTTGCTATGGTAATAACAGTGAAATTAATGGATTAATTTTATTTCTTAAAAAGTTCATTAAATTTTTTCACTAAATATTAAGAATCTTAAAATTTTGTACATTGTACAACGAGGTCATTATGGCTCAACTTAATGAAAAAGTCACAAATAATACACTGTCTTTAAGTGCAAGCATTAGCACAAAAGGCATAGCAGCCAGTGAAATGCGTCCTTGGGGTTCGTTTACAGTTTTAGAAGAAGGTAAAGGTTATAAAATTAAACGTATTGAAGTTAAACCAGGACATCGCCTCAGTTTGCAAATGCACCATCACCGCAGTGAACACTGGATAGTTGTTTCCGGTACTGCTAAAGTCGTGTGTGGTGAGAGTGAAATTTTACTCAGTAACAATCAATCAACCTACGTACCACAATGTACAGTTCATCGTTTAGAAAATCCGGGTGTTATTCCCTTGGTTTTGATAGAAGTTCAAAACGGCGAATATTTAGGAGAAGATGATATTATTCGCTACCAAGATGACTACGCTCGTAGTGATAAGTGATTGGTGATTGGTGACTGGTGACTGGTGACTGGTGACTGGTGACTGGGCATTGGGTTATTAACTTCCCCCTGCCCCCCTGCTCCCCTGCCTCCTGAACTCCTGTAATATTGAATATGGATTTTCTGATTGCTACAAAAATTCCATGATTCAATTAAGTCCAGCAGCTACCAATGAGATGGAGCGATTAAAATCCAAACAACAGCCAAATATCTTGTTTCGCTTGCAGGTGAAACCAGGTGGCTGTTCGGGTTGGTTATACGATATTTCCTTTGATGAAGCGGTTAAAGTTGAAGATCAGGTTTTTGACGTTAACAATATTCAATTAGTCATAGACAAAGAAAGCATAAAATATATTAACGGTTTGACCCTGGACTATTCAGAGGATCTTATGGGTGGAGGTTTTCGCTTCTACAACCCCATAGCCATTTCTACCTGTAGCTGTGGTAATTCTTTTTCTATTGCATAGGGAATAGGGAACAGGGAACAGGTAACAGGTAACAGGTAACAGAAGGCAAAAGGCAAAAGGCAAAAGGCAAAAGGCAAAAGGCAAGAGATAAAAGATAAAAGATAAAAGATAAATATTTTCCCCCTGCTTCCCCTGCCTCCTGAACTCCTGAACTCCTAAAAAATAATTGACGTAAAAACAAAAAAAACGCTATAATCAGGATTTGTTAAAATAGAACATAACCAGCTTAACGCGCTGTCACTCATGCCAACAATACAGCAGCTAATCCGTAGTGAACGCGAACTAGCGCGTCAAAAAACCAAGTCTCCTGCTCTGAAACAATGTCCTCAACGTCGAGGAGTATGCACCAGAGTATATACGACTACCCCTAAAAAACCAAACTCAGCCCTCCGCAAAGTAGCAAGGGTCAGATTAACTTCTGGATTTGAAGTCACAGCTTACATTCCAGGTATTGGCCATAACTTGCAAGAACACTCTGTTGTGATGATTCGTGGTGGTCGGGTAAAAGACTTACCAGGCGTGAGATACCACATTATTCGTGGAACCTTAGATACAGCCGGAGTTAAAGACCGGAAACAAGGACGTTCCAAATATGGAACTAAGCGCCCAAAAGAAGCGAAAAAATAGGAAATAGGCGATTAATCGCATGAATAACGATTAATCGTCTAATTTCAGCCCCCATAAAGCACAGAATCTAGCGGTGTATTCTTGTTTAAGAAATTAAGCTATAACTTGCACTAAGCGAGCAAGTGTAAGAGTTTAAAAGCAGAATACTGTAAGCAATGGCAACACTTTAATGTAAATATTAGAGTTGATAGTGTTGTCGCCTTCTGTTTCTGGTATAGAGTTAACAGCAGGTTAGTGTTTTACTAACGAAAGCTAACAAATGATCACATTTGCTCAAGATTTACGTCTGCTCATGAACAGAAAAACTTGAGACTTGAAGACCCGAAAAAAGGCCATTATTGATAGGTATTTTAGGTGATAACCAAGCCTAAATACTCAATATTAGGGTGAGATACACCCAATCTGATAGCCTGTGGACTGGACAGTGCCGACACTTCTAGGATTTCAGTGAGCGTAGTCGAACTGATGAAGCAGGAAGAAAAAGCAGCAAGGCTTGTTAGCATTAGTTAGCTTTTTTGTATGGGTAAAAAAACTAATGAGTTGAGCTTAAAAGCAACTAAAGCCAAAACTCAAGGAAATTCAAGCGGTTGCTTACACCGCTTTTAGATTTCTATGTTCTGATAACATATAATTTCGTTGCCAAATTCCGAATTCAAGGATGAAGTATGTCTCGTCGTGGTGTTAGTCAAAGGCGGCCTGTTCCGCCTGACTCAGTGTATAATAGTCGCCTCGTTAGTATGATGATGCGACGGATAATGCGTCATGGCAAAAAATCTCTCGCTGCCAGAATTGTTTATGATGCTTTAAAAACTATTGAGGAACGGACAGGCGGCAATCCTCTGGAAACATTTGAAAGAGCAGTCCGCAACGCCACACCTTTAGTAGAGGTCAAAGCTCGAAGAGTAGGTGGTGCAACTTATCAAGTACCAATGGAAGTACGTTCTGATCGGGGTACTACCCTAGCACTGCGGTGGTTAGTACAATTTTCTAGGTCTAGGCCAGGTCGTACGATGGCTAGTAGACTAGCAAATGAGTTAATGGACGCAGCTAACGAAACAGGCAGTTCCATTCGCAAACGTGAAGAAACTCACCGCATGGCTGAAGCCAACAAAGCATTTGCACACTACCGTTACTAAGTGGAGCAACGATATATCGCCTAATTACCAGCGGTATATCGGCAACTTTCTGCCCAAGACGGTTTTCCGTAAAAGTATAGAATCTTAACAAAGAGTAATATACAAGATATCATGAGTCCTAAATTATAGGAGGTAACTGTGGCACGCACAAACCCGCTAGAGAAAGTACGCAATATCGGTATTGCGGCGCATATAGATGCGGGAAAAACGACAACAACAGAGAGAATATTATTTTACTCTGGGATAATTCATAAAATTGGTGAAGTTCACGAAGGAACTGCTGTAACAGACTGGATGGATCAGGAGCGGGAGCGAGGAATTACCATTACTGCCGCTGCGATTAGTACCAGCTGGAAAGATCATCAAATTAACATTATTGACACTCCCGGTCACGTGGACTTCACAATTGAAGTTGAACGTTCCATGCGGGTGTTAGATGGTGTAATCGCTGTCTTTTGTTCCGTTGGTGGTGTTCAACCGCAGTCTGAGACAGTATGGCGGCAAGCTGACCGCTACAAAGTACCTCGCATTGCCTTCATCAACAAGATGGATCGCACAGGAGCGAACTTTTATAGAGTTCATGAGCAAATGCGCGATCGCCTGAGAGCAAATGCGATCGCCATTCAATTGCCCATCGGTAGCGAAAGTGATTTTAAAGGCATCATTGACTTGGTGCGGATGTGTGCATACATTTACACCAACGACCAAGGAACCGATATTCAAGAAACAGAAATTCCGGCTGAACTACAAGAACAGGTAGCAGAATACCGCACTAAGTTAATAGAAGCGGTAGCAGAAACTAGTGATGATCTGATGACTAAGTACTTCGAGGGCGAAGAACTTACAGAAGAAGAAATCCGTACAGCCCTGCGTAAAGGTACAATTGAGGGAAAAATTGTACCCGTGCTTTGTGGTTCAGCCTTTAAAAATAAAGGTGTGCAGTTGATGCTAGATGCAGTTGTAGATTACCTGCCAGCACCAATTGAAGTACCACCAATTCAAGGCTTATTGCCAAATGGCGAGACAGTGGAGCGCCGGGCTGATGACAGCGAACCTCTAGCTGCTCTAGCATTCAAGATCATGGCTGACCCCTACGGTCGCCTCACCTTTGTGCGTGTTTATTCTGGTGTATTGAAAAAAGGCAGCTACGTCCTGAACGCCAGTAAAGACAAGAAAGAACGGATTTCCCGCCTAGTGCTGATGAAAGCAGATGAACGACAAGATGTCGAAGAACTGCGTGCAGGTGACTTAGGTGCAGCTTTGGGACTAAAAGACACCTTGACGGGTGACACTTTATGTGATGAAGGATCACCAGTTATTCTGGAATCCCTGTTCATTCCTGAGCCTGTGATCTCCGTAGCGGTTGAACCCAAAACCAAGAACGACATGGATAAGCTGTCAAAGGCACTACAATCTTTGTCAGAAGAAGATCCTACCTTCCGTGTCAGTGTTGATCCAGAAACTAACCAAACCGTGATTGCGGGGATGGGAGAGTTACACCTGGAAATTCTAGTGGACCGGATGTTACGGGAATTCAAGGTAGAAGCGAATGTTGGTGCGCCACAGGTAGCTTACCGCGAAACCATTCGGAAAACAGTTACCAACGTAGAAGGCAAATTCATCCGTCAAAGTGGTGGTAAAGGTCAATACGGTCACGTTGTGATCAATTTAGAACCAGGAGACCCAGGTACTGGCTTTGAATTCGTCTCTAAAATTGTCGGTGGCGTAGTACCTAAAGAGTATATAGGCCCCGCAGAGCAGGGTATGAAAGAAAGCTGCGAATCTGGTATTTTAGCTGGATATCCACTAATTGACGTGAAAGCAACGTTAGTTCACGGCTCCTACCACGATGTAGACTCTTCGGAAATGGCTTTCAAAATTGCCGGTTCAATGGCGATGAAAGAGGCAGTGCTGAAAGCTTCACCAGTCCTCTTAGAGCCTATGATGAAAGTTGCAGTAGAAGTTCCCGAAGACTTTATGGGAACTGTCATAGGTGACTTAATCTCCCGTAGAGGACAGATTGAAAACCAAATCACTGAACAGGGAATCGCTAAGGTGACATCCAAAGTTCCACTAGCGACAATGTTTGGTTACGCCACAGATATCCGGTCTAAAACCCAAGGCCGAGGTATATTTACGATGGAATTCAGCCACTATGAAGAGGTGCCTCGCAGTGTGGCTGAAACTATCATCGCCAAAAGCAAAGGGAACGCATAATTAAAAAAGGAAACGAGTATACATGGCACGCGAAAAGTTTGAAAGAAAAAAACCTCACGTTAATATCGGTACTGTTGGCCACGTTGACCACGGCAAAACTACTTTAACAGCAGCCATTACCATGACCTTGGCAGCTATGGGTCAGGCTACAGCTAAGGGTTACGACCAAATTGACAACGCACCCGAAGAAAAGGCACGGGGTATTACAATCAACACCGCTCACGTTGAGTATGAAACCGAATCTCGGCACTATGCTCACGTAGACTGCCCCGGACACGCTGACTATGTGAAAAACATGATCACTGGTGCGGCACAAATGGACGGTGGTATCCTCGTAGTTGCTGCTACGGACGGTCCTATGCCCCAAACTCGTGAACACATCCTGTTGGCAAAACAGGTGGGTGTTCCCAGCTTGGTTGTCTTCTTGAACAAAGAAGATTTGATGGATGACGAAGAACTTCTGGAATTAGTAGAACTGGAACTGCGGGAACTACTTACTAGCTACGATTTCCCCGGTGATGACATCCCCATTATCAAAGGGTCTGGTCTACAAGCTTTGGAAGCAATGACTAAGAATCCTAAACTCCAAAAAGGAGAAAATCCCTGGGTAGATAAAATCTACGAATTGATGGATGCTGTAGATTCCTACATCCCCACTCCTGAGCGTGATGTTGATAAACCCTTCTTGATGGCAGTAGAAGACGTATTCACCATCACAGGTCGTGGTACAGTGGCTACTGGCCGGATTGAACGCGGTAAAGTTAAGGTTGGCGATACAGTTGAGCTAATTGGACTCAAAGATACCCGGAGTACGGCTGTAACCGGGATTGAAATGTTTAAGAAGAGCCTTGAGGAAGGTCTAGCTGGAGACAATGCCGGTGTACTACTGCGCGGTATGAAAAAAGAAGATATTGAACGCGGTATGGTAATCGCTAAACCCGGTTCAATTACACCTCACACTCAATTTGAAGGTGAAGTTTACGTTTTGACTGAGAAAGAAGGTGGTCGGAAAACACCATTTTTCGCAGGTTATCGTCCTCAGTTCTATGTACGGACAACTGATGTAACTGGTACTATTCAAAGCTACACATCTGATGATGGTAGCGCCGTAGAAATGGTAATGCCAGGCGATCGCATCAAAATGACAGTGGAACTAATCAACGCGATCGCGATTGAACAAGGTATGCGCTTTGCGATTCGCGAAGGTGGCCGGACTATTGGTGCTGGTGTCGTTTCTAAAATCATCAAGTAGTACCTTTTTGTCTTTGTAATTAAGAGCAGAGATTGGAAAAGTACGTCTCTGCTCTTTTATCTTCCCTTTAGCAATTTTGGATTTTAATTTATGATTCTTGTTTGTTTCTCAAATCTAAAATCTAAAATCTAAAATCTAAAATCTAAAATCTAAAATCTAAAATTCACAGAACCTGGAAAACTAAAGATGGCAACTTTACAGCAGCAGAAGATTAGAATTCGCTTACAGGCTTTTGACCGACGTTTATTGGATACATCTTGCGAGAAGATTGTAGATACAGCTAACCGTACTAACGCTACAGCTATCGGACCGATTCCTTTACCCACAAAACGGAAGATATATTGCGTGCTGCGCTCACCTCACGTAGATAAAGATTCCCGTGAGCATTTTGAAACCCGCACCCATCGTCGGATTATTGATATTTACCAGCCTTCTTCTAAAACTATTGATGCGCTGATGAAGTTGGATTTACCATCTGGTGTAGATATCGAAGTCAAACTTTAATGAGAACAGGAAATAGAGAATAGGGAATAGGGAATAGGGAATAGGGAATAGGGAAGAGAGATCAATATTAGTCTTCTTTTTCCTTTTGCCTGTTGCCTTTTCCAACTGATAACTGAAAATCTACATGGAATATTTTTAGGTATGAATATTAACCCAGCCCTAAGAGAAATTTTCTTAGGGTTTTTCAATAGCGATAAAACAAATGATAAAATATAAACAAAGTACGGGGAAAGTAGGGAATAATATACTTTAAGAATCAATAAAAAAAATTTATACTCATTTATACTCAACTAACAATGACATCTTCTTCTAAAATTGCCGTCCGTGAATTACCTCTGTTCCCGTTACCTGAAGTGGTTCTATTTCCCACTAGACCATTACCTTTACATATATTTGAATTTCGCTACCGAATCATGATGAACACGATTTTGGCAGGCGATCGCAGGTTTGGGGTTTTAATGGTCGATCCGATCAAAGGAACTATCGCTAACGTCGGTTGCTGTGCGGAAATTATCCATTGTCAGCGATTACCAGATGATCGAATGGAAATGTTAACTTTGGGACAGCAAAGATTTCGGGTTTTAGAGTATGTACGGGAAAAGCCTTACCGTGTAGGTTTGGTAGAATGGATTGAAGACCATCCCCCATCTCAGGACTTGCGACCTTTAGCAGCTGATGTAGAACAGCTACTCAGGGATGTTGTCAGGCTTTCTGCTAAGTTAACCGAAAAAGATATCGAATTACCAGAAGATTTACCTGATTTACCTACCGAGTTATCTTACTGGGTAGCTAGTAATCTTTATGGTGTCGCTCCTGAACAACAAGCATTGTTGGAACTACAAGATACATCGGCTCGCTTACAAAGAGAAGCAGAAATTTTGACTTCTACTCGCAATCATCTGGCAGCACGTTCTGTTCTTAAAGACACATTTAGTAATATGGGTTAATCATCCACTGATTCATTGACGCTGAACAATTCTGAGCATTGATTGACAAAGCTCGAACTGTAACGATAGCAATACCATCATTACTGACAGTAAAGGAAGAATCCCTCAAAGCACGCAACATAATATTTCGACACTTCCGCAAGCTCTATTACCGCAAGCTCATTGACCACCTGTAACCTTGGTTCTATCTGGGTTTTGCTGAATAAAACAGAAACCTTGATAAATAAAAGGTTTGAACCTAATAAAAAGGAAAATAAATGCGAGGTTTTTGAACCCATCTTCCGCACCCTAAACTGTCACATAACGAAAATTGGTCGTTTGGAGATTTAGAATTAGCGATCGCCTACCAATATTCATTATCTTTGGTACAAAATACAACATTTAGTCGTAATGAAATTACGAAAAAACCGATTGTGACACCGGGGGGTGCGGAAGGTAGGATCTAAGATTTAGAACATTTTGGATCAAAATTCTCCTCAACTTGGTTAAAAAATCCGAAATTACCGATTGTGACACTGGGGGGTGCGGAATGTGGGTTTGAAGGGTATAGCATCAAAAGTGTGCATTTTGGGTCTGAGAAATCAGAAATCTTGGGGATGACGGATAGCTAAAACTGTTCCCTGTTCCCTGTTAAGAGTTCACTGTCTCCACGAAAAGACTTTTTCAGCAAACCCTATCTGGGTTTTGCTTTTATTCAGCAACCCCTATTTATCTGCTTAATAGCTGATTACTAGATTGAACATCAAACCAGTGAAGATTTTGAGACAGCAAAGTTAATCTCATCTGTTCATGATTCAATTTCTCGTCTGGAGTTAACAAAACACGCACGGTCAAAGCTTCTGCTTCATAATTATCAATACGCACACTTACTAAATTGTACATACCTAAGTTTTCAACTAGATACACTCGGCCTTGAATAGTCTGTGTATCCCCTGGTTGTGCAATCCTGATGTGTTCTGGACGGATACCTAACACAATTTTGGATGGTACTGTTGGTATATCTGGCAACAGTATTTTTGCATCACCTAACATTGCATAGTGTCCCTGACATGATAAAGTTAGCAAATTCATTTTTGGACTACCAACAAATCCAGCTACAAATAAATTGGCTGGCTCATTGTATATGCGTTCTGGTGAGTCGAGTTGCTGGACAAAACCATGATTAAGCACAGCCACTTTGGTTGAAAGTGTCATTGCTTCTGTTTGATCGTGTGTAACGTAGACCACCGGAGCTTTTTGGAAAGCAAATATTTGTTTAATATCAGCACGGACTTGTTCGCGCAGAACTGCATCCAGGTTACTCAGTGGTTCATCCAGCAAGTAAACTTCAGCATGACGCACTAAAGCTCGACCGACAGCGACTCTCTGTCTTTGCCCCCCTGATAGTTGTCCGGGTTTGCGCTGTAGCAATTCCTCTAATCCCAACAGTTCTGAAACTGCTGTTACGCGACGCTGAATTTCAACAGAAGGGGTTTTTCTCAACTTGAGTCCAGAGGCTAAGTTTTCAGATACGGTCATATGTGGGTAAAGGGCATAACTTTGAAATACCATCGCCATATTGCGATCGCCGGGACGTTTAAATGTGATATTCTCACCTCCAAGCAGTATCTGTCCGCTAGTTGGTTCCTCTAACCCTGCAATCATTCGTAGTATCGTTGACTTACCACAACCACTCGGACCTAATAAAGTGAGAAATTCATTGTCATTTACAGTTAAATTAATGTTTTTAACTGGAATAATTTTAGAACTATAGGCTTTATTGAGGTTTTTTAGTTCCAGTTTTACCATTGTTCTGCTTTTAATTAATGATGTTATTTTTTGACTATTCTTACTTCTTCCTTTGTTATTGCTTAACAGCACCAGCCGTAAGACCTTGAATGATCTGACGCTGAAAGAACAAAAGGAGTAAAACTAAGGGCAATGTACCAACCACCGTAGCCGCAGCAATAGGTCCATAAGGAATCTCAAATACTGTAGCACCTCCTAATTGTGCCACTGCCACAGGAATCGTTTTCATCTCGTCACGAGTAATAAATGTCAGAGCAAAGATAAACTCATTCCAGGCAAAAATAAAGGTGATAATTCCAGTTGTTACCAAAGCAGGAATTGTCAATGGTAGTAGTATTTGCAGTAACATTTGCACAGTATTGTAGCCATCCACTCTGGCAGCATCTTCCAAGTCTTTTGGTAATTGCTGGAAATAACTGCGTAATACCAAAATCGTTAATGGTAAATTAATAGCTGTATAAGGAATAATCAGCGATAAATAGTTATTACCTAGATGTAACCCCTTGATAACTTCTAAAAGCCCCAAAAATAATAAAATTCCTGGGAATAAAGTAACAATCAAGATAGCTGCTATGATGGCTGTGCTACCCCAAGGATGCAACCTTGCTAAGACATAGGCCGCAGGCGCACCCACTACCAAAGATAAAACTGTAGAAACAATGGAGACAAAAGCACTATTCAATATATAAAGCCAAAACGGACGACTAGTAAATAATTCGATGTAGTGATTGAAAGTAATTCGAGCAGGAAAATAAACAGTAGGAATTTTGGCAATATCTTGATTGAGTTTAAATGAGGTGAGTATCTGCCACATCAGTGGAGCTAAACAGAAAACCACTATTGGGGAAATAAGTACCCAAATTAAGATTTGTTGGCCTGAATTTTTTACTTTTGTTTGTAGTTTGGGACTAGTCATAAATTTTTTCTCAGTGACAGTATAAGACTTACTAAATGCCCTTTACAGAAAATTTTTTCAGTAACAAACTAGCAATAACTACTGCTGTAATCAACAAAAGAAATGTCACCACAACTAAAGCTGCTCCATATCCAAAATCTAAGTAACGCATCACGGTAGAGTAGATATACAGTGATACCACTTCCGTTGCACCACCTGGACCTCCACCAGTCATAACAGAAATCAAGTCAAAAACTCCAAAGGACTGAGCAAACCGAAACAAGGTAGCAATGAGTATTTGCGGACTCAATAGGGGTAGGGTAATCTGGTAGAAACTTTGCCAGGGTGTTGCACCGTCCATCAGATGAGCTTCATACAAGTCAGGTGAAATTGACTGCAAACCAGCTAATAGCAAAATACTAATAAATGGAGTCGTTTTCCACACATCTGCAACTATCACGGCTATCATTGCTAATGTCGGTTCTCCCAACCAATTAATACCAGTTTGAATTAAACCTAACCGTAACAGAATATCATTAACAACTCCAAATTGGTCATTAAAAATCCAAGCCCAAGCGATACCTATGAGGGCGGTGGGCAAAGCCCAAGGTAGAATAGCTATTGTTCGTACTCCACCCCTGCCAAAAAACTGCTTATTTAGGACTAGGGCAATACCCAATCCCAGCAGTAACTCTAACAACACTGTTGATAAAGTGAATACTGTTGTTGTCCTGAAACTTTCCCAAAAACGACCATCCCCCACCATTCGCAGGTAATTGCTAAAACCACAAAAGACCGGTTGTAGTTTCGTTCCTAAGTTTTGAGTAAAAAAACTTAACCAAAAGGCTCGGACTATTGGATAGCCAAAGACAAATAGCAGCAACAGTAAGGCAGGTAGTAGCAAAATCCATGCTGTTCGTTGTTCTTGACTTCTGATGGTTTCTTTGGTATTCATAGCTCATAAAGTTTTTTTATCGTTAATCTTCAGTCCCCAGTAATCTTCGAGTTTCATTAGCAGCAGTTTCCATTGCTGTTTCCGGGGTCATCCGATTTGTGAGTGCAGCACTAAGGTAACGCTGTAAAATATCTGATACTTGGGCATACTGGGGAATGGGTGGACGTAAAACGGCTTTATCAGCTATTTTAAGTAACTGAGAATAATGAGGGTATTTACTGACAATTTCTGGATCTGTAAATAATGAGCGTCTGCTTGGCACAAAACCCCCTTGCAAAATAAATTGGCGCTGTACTTCTTCACTGGTAAAGTATTGAATTGCCTTCCAAGCTTCTTGAGGATGTTTAGAAAATTTGGCGATTCCCAATCCCCAACCACCTAAACAAGTTCCTCCCATGTTACCAGGACTACCAACCATAAGTTTGATCCCAATTTTATCTTTAATGGGAGAATCTTCACCATTGGCTAAAGGCCAAACATAAGGCCAACTGCGTAAAAATGCCGCTTGACCGCTTTGAAATATACGTCTTGTATCCTCCTCCATATATGTTGTAGTTCCAGGTGGAGAAATTTCCTGTTCAATGGTATCTTTTAGAAAAGAGATCGCCTTTAATGTCTCAGGTTTATCTAAACCCACTTCCAAGTTCTCAGGATTCACCCAAAATCCACCAAAACCTTGCAAAACTTCTACAAACATAGCAGCTAGTCCTTCGTACTGCTTTCCCTGCCAAAGATATCCCCAATTAATTTTTCCTTGGTCTTTTAAAGACTTAGAAATTTTGAATAACTCTGTAAAGCTTTCTGGTGGTTCAAATCCCCCTTGATTTAGTAGGTCTTTCCGGTAGTAAAGGACTCCTAAATCACTTCGGATTGGAATTCTGTAAAGTTTTCCTTCGTAACGTCCCGCTTCTATATCTGTGGGCGAAAATTTGGCTAACTCTTCTGCGCTAAGTCCATTACTCAAGTCTAATAACCAACCAGCAGCAGCAAACTTAGGTGTCCAAATAACATCCATGTTGACCAAATCATAAGGGGATTCACCTAAGATAAATGCTGAAGTATATAGGTCCTCCACTAAATTTGTAGCGTTTGGACCTTCGATTAAATTGATACGAATCCCTGGATTTTTGGCTTCAAAGTCTTTGATTATACCTTGCTTCCAAGGTTGGGCATCGGAAGCAGTTAATAATAAATTCAGGACTACCGGTTGGTTTGATAAAGCTTGCGGCACGGAAAATAAGATAATGCTGAGTAAAACAATCAGGAATATGCCTGTGTAATGTTTAAGATTTGGCAATACCTTTTTTTGCGGGTTTGTTTTGTTAAACTCAAAGGGTTTCATGGTAAAAACCATAATATAACAATTTTTTGCTGGATTTTGCAGGTTGTTATCATCTACTATATAAAACCTGGATAAAACCAGACTTTACTTTTTACTTCAATTTTTCTAGCTTTAATACGTTGATTTTGATTATGAAGAATCCCAATTTTTTAAACCAGTTATCAGGGTTATTACAGAGAATTAGACCCAGACCACATAAGTTGACTGTACCATTGTTTACTGTTGCTTTAGGTTTGAGTGTAACATTATATGCCTGTCAGTCATCGGCGCAGAAAGAAATTACCCTATGTTTTGCTGTACCTGACGGCGAAATAGAAGATTGGGAACACTTAACCAAAAAGTTTAATCATGATAATGAGGGTAAGATTAAAATTGAACTAAACCAGAAATCCACAACCGAAAAATTAACACCCGAACAATTAAAATATAACTATTCAAACAGTCTCAAACGGTCAGAAAAAACTAAGAACACTAATTGTAATGGAAAAGATGGACACTATGACTTAGTTTACACTGACATTATTTGGTTGCCTGAGTTTGCACATAAAAAGTATCTTCTCCCTCTTGATGACTACTTTAAAGAAGAGGAGCAATATTTTCTTAATACTGAAATTGAGCATGGCAAGTATCCACCAAAAAACAACTCCAATCAAACTTCACCTAAACTTTATCGTATTCCTTTTCGGACTGATGTAGGCGTACTTTACTACAATAAGAGGTTACTAGGGATAGGGAAGGAAAAAGTACCAACTACTCCTGAAAACTTGATAGAAACTGTCGGAACCTTAAACTTGGAAAAACATCATTACGGTTACTTGTGGCAAGCTAATGAAGAAGGATTAGTAGCTATGTTTGTAGAAGTCCTTCATGCTCATGGTGGTTTTTGGGTAGACAATGGTAAAGCTGGATTAGGCGAACCAAAAGCTATCAAGGCAGTTAAATTTTTAAAACAAACTATGGCTGATAAAATTTCGCGCTCTGACTTCCAGGATGAACAAGAAGCTATCAAAAGTTTTAAAGAGAGCAACGCTGTTTTTTTACGTAATTGGCCTGCTGCGTGGGCTGAATTCCAAGATATTAAAGACAGGGTTGGTATTGCACCCGTGCCTGGTGGAAAAGGTTGTCACGGTGGATGGGGTTTAGCAATTGCTAAGAATATAGGAAAAAAACGTCAAGAAGCAGCTATAAAAGCAGTCAAATTTCTCACTAGTCGTGAATCTCAGTTACTCTTTACTTTGTCCCATGGGTCTGTTCCTACTCGTGAAGACTTGTTTTTTGATCCCTTAATTGTTTCTAGATATAGTCATTATCCAAAACTTTTCAACATGGTGAAGTTGCACAAACGGGTTTCACGTCCACGTCTTGCTAGATATGAGAAAGTATCTAAGATTTTACAAAAAAGTCTCCAAAAAGCATTTGATACTAAAACAAAGGATGATGATGTTGAAGGTATTATGAAAAAAGCGTCGGAAGACACTGAAAAATGTCTGAAAGATGAAAAAAAATGCACAGTCTGACCCTAATAGATTTGTAGGTTGGGTTGAAGCATGAAACCCAACAAATGCGTTGGGTTGCGCTGTCGCTTAACCCAACCTACAGAAAATGGACAAGGTATTGCTCTATTTATCTCGATTGTTGTTCGCCGATTCAATTTTTAACTCTCCCTTACCGTTATTAAAAGTAGCTACTAGCTTCATATTATTTTTGTTTATTTTATCAGGTATCGTTTCTTCATCTGTTGTTATAGTTATATTATTGTTTTCTTTGTCAACTTTTATAGTTTGCTTCGGGTTTCCTGAAATATGAAAGCTAACTTTTTCACCTCCAAATTTAAAATCATCAGGAAGTTTATGACATGGATCTTTTCCTATTAACTGCTCAAAGAAATTGTTATTTATTTGATAAATTGAAAAACGTGGCTTTGATTGTGATGTGTTTTTACCGGTGATAAGATAATTACTGTTATTATCAAATTTAACATACTCTAAATCAGTTGCCTCTTTTCTATCATCTGATGTTAATTTACAGTAAGGAGTTGTTTTCCGTAATTCACCTATTATGTTCTCATCTTTTGTTCCTTTTAGAGGTAATTTATCTGTTTCAAATAGTTGCCCTGTCCCATCGAGAGTGACAATAGCTAAGTATTTACCATCAGAACTAAATTCTATAGACCTGAGGGTACACTTCCAACCACTACAGTCTGCTTGTCGAATTAGATTTAATACAACAATTATGGAAGCGGTAACAATTACAGTTAAACCAAATAATATCTTTTTTGATGTCAAAGTCTTTTTTGATTTAAAAGTGTTAATTATTTTAGAAACCCCGGTTTTAATTACATTTGGTCGTGGGGAGAAAAACTTAAATAAGAAAGTCAACAAACGGGTTATTACACCTGGAGTCGGACAAATATAGTCCGGCTGATTTCGATGGGAATAATAAATCACAGGTAACCATGTTGCTCCGGGAAAGTCATTTTCTTTTATGTTTAACATTTCCGTAGCTTTAAGAACTGCTAAAGACAACTGCTGACCTCCTTTAAGAAACTCTTCCCCAAAGTTTAAGAAAAATTTAGAGGCAAAACTATCTGGGACAGGTTCTTTCATGACAATTACAGCCGGAACTTTTACCTGTGTCAAAACATTTGCAATTCCTAACCCATCACAAGAATTGAATATTGCTATTTTTAAACCTTTTTCTACGGATTCTTTTAGTGCTGACTTAAGATCATTTAAAGATAAAGAATCGCTATCATTAATTTGAATTGTTCCAGTTCTTTCCTGACTAGAACTATGTCCTGAAAAAAATAAAATATCCCACTTGGAATGCCATAATAATTCATTCACTCTATCTCTATTTGGTTGTTCTTCAATTTGAACCCTTACACCATTATTATTTTTTAACTTATACAATTGTTCTTTCTCAGGCTGTTGATTTAAGCCATTTTCATCGCTACCGAAAATCGCTAAAATTTTTACGGGTGATTTTAAAACATAACCATGACTATTTTTTTTAGATTGAGAGAAACATTCTGATAAAGCATATCCTGATAAAGCAAACGTACTCTTAATAGTATTACTAGTCTTACTTAAATTCAATGAGTCTGTCCATAATTGCCAGGGAAGTCTACGGAGGATATCATTATCATCATTATTTACATCAAAGTGACTAAAAACAAGATTAATACGGACAACAGTTGTATTAGGTGGAATTTTCTTTTTAATTTTTTCACTCAGCGCAGAGAAATTTCCATCTCTAAACCATTTTTGACTACAATCTTCTAATGCTCTTTTAGCTTCTTCACACTTTTTTGAGTGCGATGTTAAACGTGCATCTCCAGCTTTAGTTAAACGAAGCCTAGTGTTTTCTCGTGATCCATCTTGCCATTTTTTATATAGCTGTGGCATTTCCGGTGATGCGGGAAATGTAAATTCCGTAGTCGCTGGACTACTGTCATCAAGTAATTCTCCCGAAAATCCTGTATCAAAACTACCTGAATTAACTTTAAGTACAAGGTTAAGCATAGAACAACAAATGAGGTAGATGGAGGAAAAATCATGCCTATTTTCCTATTTAAGCATGATTTATCACAAATATCTCAGGATTATTTCAGAACATAGTTACCGAGAAACTTAGTTGTTGTTTAAATTACAAACTCTTGGGTAAAACTGCTATCATTCAGAGTTACTGTGACACTGAAATATTCGCCTGAACTTCCATTTATTTTAGACTCGATATAAATGTCTCCTGTCTGTGATTCCATTGTTGTTACTACAATATTGTCCCTTAGATCCGTTATGGTCAGATTTAATCCAGTTGGTAGTAAATACGGTTCTTCATCCAAGGAATAAACACGCAGAATGATTAGTATCTCGCCGTCTGACTTGGGTATAATTCCCACCATCAAAGCTAGAGAATAACCCAGTAGATAAACCCCTAAATCCTTAGCGCTGATAATAGGACAAGCGGAATGTTGGGGATTGTTTTGCCATAACAACTCAGCCGATTGCCAACGCTTGTTATCATCCTGGGTATTGCGGATATTATTGACTAAATCCTTTTCGCTAGGGGTTTCCAAAACCAGATTTATATCTCTCATCACTGGACTTGGAGTTTTTTTACTTATTACTGTCATTCTCTCCAGTAAATCCCATTGAGGTTGCCAATCAAGTTCAAATTTACCCTGAACCCAATTACCAAGTTTTACTATTACTGGATCGTCTATTACTGGATCTGGTATTAAATATTCTAAAAAGGCATCAAGGGGCTGAAAATAGGTAATTGGTTCTGCTTCATAAGCAATAGGTAAATGTGCATTTTTAAGTTCTGGGATCAAAATTTCTGAATCATGTTCAAAAATTGGTTCTACTAAATCACGGATATTTTTTAATGTGGTTGTAATCCATGCCACGATATGGTCTATTTTACTACTGATACCTTGAGCCGCTTTAGTTGTATTAGTAGATACAAGATTAGACGATGTTACTAATTTACCCATACGTTGCTCGTAGAGTTTTTGCCTCCAAGAGTCATTAACTAATAATGCAGCCCACTCCTCAAATGTTATATCATTAACGCGCAGTCTAGGCGAATAGATGGATGAATTAGCGAACATTTGTAACAATTCTTCAGCTTTTACTGCTGATAGATGTGGTAATTCGGGAATTTCTGCTTTCATCTCTAGTGGTAATGTTATTTCCATGACTGTGATGTCTTGGATTAAATTATCTACTGTAATTGCATAGGTTCTATCATGGAAATTATACTTACCCAGGTTTTTTAAATAACTATGGGTTGTGAAACCACATACTTCTATCCAACATTCATCTTCCTCTGGTTCTAAATTTACTTGAATAGCTAGATAATAGTCTCCTACCCATTCGGGAATATCTACCCATTCTTGGGGAACAGAAAACTCCTCAAATTCACTTATTTCACAGGGAATAATTACTATTTGTCTTTCCCCTAATTTAATACCCGCACCATTTACCACTTCCCATATACTAGATAAACTTTTTGCACTGGGATATATTACAGGTTCGGCTAGAGTTTGTTCATTTCTAAACCAGTCAATTAATGTATATAAACTCAGGTAATTTATATAGGAATTATGACGAGCTATAGTATGAGAATGGTGCTGTGATTGTTCCCATGCCTGTTCTTGAATAGATGGTAAGATAGGTAAGTGTAAGTATTCGTTCTTGTGTTCGGCTAATTTGTAAATCATAATTGCCTCGTAATTGGGGTAAATTTAACTTCTGTCATGAAAATGCCTGAAGACAATAATAGAAATTATGTTTTTCTATATGTACATATTATTTTATCTAATATTGAATTAGCTATATCTATAGTTGGATTCTGCCATTTTCTTTCGGAAATGCTTAACTTTAATCTATTTCTGTCGGTTTCACAAATATTTAAATTTAAACAAGCATTGTCAATTAATTTTTGAGAAAAAGCGGACAATGCTAATTCTAAACTGTCGTGAACAAGTTTTTCCAGTTTTTTAAGCAACCCTTGTTCTAGTTTACCTTGAATTTGATTGATCATTTTTAGTAAATCTTCCTCAGTCATATTCAACTTCATAGTAAGTTGACAATCATCTATTCTTTGTCCATATTTCAATTCTAATAACCGATTTTCTGAAGTATCTAATGTTTTTACAACCTCTATTAAAATACGACGTAGATAATTAGAGTCCAAAGGTTTATGATAACTATCACCCAACCTATTTAACCAATTATCTATATAGTTATTTATCCACGTTTCAGGGGTTACAGATTGGTATAAACTTTCAATCAATATATCCATAAACTCGATTTTGATGTTTTTAACACGGTGGGAAATTGCAGTTTGGGTAAGTGAAAAAATATTGCCTATGTCTTGCTGTTTCATTTTGAAACCATAAGTGAGAATTACTATTTTTTTATCAGTTGTGTTTAAATTACTGAATCTTTGGATAACTAATTGCAAATCTAACCCCAGTGGGTTAATTTTATCTGCATCTTTCCTTTTTTGACTATTAGTATAATTGTCTTGGTAATTATAAACATTTGATTGTGGATTAAAATAATTAGATAGAGATGTATTGCAAATTTCTATCCATTCTTTCAATGTTTCAGTGGTAATATTTTGACTGATAAAAACTTCGTCGGGGGAAGAAGGAAGCACTCTATTTTCATTGTATATTTTCACAGACTCTTCATAGTCAGATTCCTGTGGATCTGGGTATTTATCTCCCAACTTCCTGGCTACATTATTGGCAATCCTATGATGAGTATAAACATCTTTGAAAAAAGTACGTGCAAATTGAATTTTGGTTATTAAACCATTATTTATTCCATTATTTGCCAGAGCTTGATTTAATTGTTTTTTACTACATTTAATCAACATACGCCACGTAGAAAATTTCAGCCCCAACTTATCTTTAATAACATTTTCTAAAACTGCTTTAATATAGTATTCAAACAGTCCTTTTTTGTGATCATATTTATTAATCACAACTTTAAATTCCTCTGAATTATAAACAAATTGACGAGCAATAAATAAGCCACTCAACATTAATTCATATTTTTTGTCTTGCTGATACTTATCGTTATCAAATACTTTTCTTGTGGCTTTGTAGATGCTTTCTTCACAAAAACATTGTAAATACTGCCATGCCATTTCTACTGTTTGTGTTTCCACTTGGTTATCAAAAATTATTTGCATCCAATAAATTACTAGTTGTTGAGGATCATCGTGTTGGTATAATGATTCAAATTCTTGAGTCCTCCTTTGATATGATTCAAGATTACGCTTTAATTTGTTATCCACTTGTATTTGCGGACTGAAATCTGGATTGATGCCTATTATTCGCGTGTAGAACTTAGCCTCAAGTATGTTATTAGACATGATAACCCTGGCAATAGTTTATACTTATTTAAATTTATGCAGAATTTAGAGCGTGACTGTATGGTTTGCACACTCCATTAAATTTAGTCTTTCTATCTGATATTGGGATCATAATGGGCAATTTATGAATTGAGATATTGTTTATCCCCAAAAGCGGATAATTTCATATTTATCTAAATTTACTCCCAATTAGTTGATGGGATTTACGGTAAATCCTTTGTTACTAATTAATAAAAGGAGAATTGACATGAGTAAGATCATATCATCGGCGATCGCTGTTTCTGCCGTTGGTGTATGTAGTATTTTGTCACGTATACAGCATTTTGCGCGTCTATCTGGTACAGGTTATATCTCATTTTCAATTTGATGTAATGATATGCCCTAAATTTTTGTACCTAATCGTTACGCAAAGTGCTGTATTTAATATCAATGTACTACCATCTCAAGAAAAACCGTTAACTCAACTTCAAGAACCGTGCTACCACATATCAGAAACACCGCAGTAATCAGCATTTTAAGTAACTAATTTTTATTTTATCACATCTTTGTTATCCGTGTGATCGCTCCTAATTTAAAATTATAATCCCTCATGATGATTGTATTTATCACAAGTAGATATGGATTCCTTTTGTTATTAGATATCTCGAAAAGTGGATAATTTCATATTTACCGAACTTTACTCCCAATAAAAACTTGTAAGTCATTGTCAACCGGGTAGTGAATTTCATATTTACCGGATTTTACTCCCAATAAAAACTTGTAGGTCATTCTCAACCGGGTAGTGAATTTCATATTTACCGGATTTTACTCCCAATAAAAACTTGTAAGTCATTGTCAACTGGGTAGTGAATTTCATATTTACCGAACTTTACTCCCAATAACATCTGATTATTCCATAAGTATTTTTTGCTCTTCCATATCCCTCAGTAAACAACACTCAAAATCATCAATTGAGGTAAACAAAAATGGCTGACATCTTACTATTAACACACCGTGTTTTAAGCACTTCATTACTGGTTAGTTCTATTGCTATTGGTTCGGTCTTAATTTCACATTCTGAATCTTACGCTCAAACTACTGCTGCCGCCAAGCGACAAGCAGTTTCATCAAGCAGTCAGCCCTATCAATCAATTAGAGGAGTTCTCAAATTACCTCGAACTATAGAGACCTCTCCATATGGTTATGCTGCTTTTTATTTCAATTTAGGCGAGGGGTGTGGGGCTGGTGTTTCGTATGGCAAAAAAGGACGTAAAGAGGGAATATGGCGTAGCTTTATGAACTGTGGTCAGAATACGGGATCTCCAGGGCAAGAATTGCGAAACGTAACTGGTGGCAGTTTGAATATAGCTCTACAAACTGTTGGCAACACAGTTAGACTTGTTATTAACGGTAACACAGTTCAAACAGCTAGAGTGCCAATTAATTTTAGACCCAGGTTGGTCGAAATGGTTCATAGTTACTATGATGGAGGAAATATAAAATCAACCTCTTACGAGGGTGCTGCGTTTGAAAATGTTGTATGCGTACCCGGATGTGGAACTTTCGATAGAGCGATGATTACCGGTGATCAGCGTGGATTAAAAATAGATTTTCGCAGTAATAACTCCTTGATTACAAACGTTACGTTTCAAAGATAAAATAGCTTTTTTGTCTAGCTTCATTATTTTATTGCAGCAATTCTCATTTTAAGGTTTCATGACATTAAAACCCTTGTATTCATAGGATTTTACAATTCTTAATGAATCCGGGTATTGTTGAAATAACGCAAACTTATTTCAAAATGAGAATTGCTGGTTTTTAGGACTTACGCATTGACAGGAAGTACCAAATAGGGGGTATGACTTTCAGGGATTTAAACCCGATTTTTCGATGATTTTTTAGTGAACTGCTTGCAGCAGTACCTCGCTATCACTATTGATCGGAAGTTAATTACCAAAAGCCTGAAACGACGAATTTTCGTTGATTCACATCATGGTCAATTTGTACAGTGCGTAAGTCCTAGTTTTATTGAAGTTAGTTAATATCAATTTTCATTGAGCTTGCACAGAATTGAAAATCTTAAAATTCAGATATAGCAATAGTTTGGAGTTGTCTTAATTATGTGCAGCTTCAAAGTAAAATGATATAAGTAGGTTGGCGTTAAAAATTGTGGTTGGGATAAGGCAGGGGAAAAAGGGTTTTAGCCTTGTTTACTTTTCTTTACAGAGTTTGGTTGTATTTTTGACAGAACAGGGTTAATTCACATAAAATCAGAATGCAAAAAATTATCAAAGAAACAGAATTATTGGAAATACAAAAAATCTAGCTCAAGGGCAACTTCAGTTAGTTCAAAGCCAAATTTATGAAGCAGAATTAAAATTAAAACAACTACAAAATACCCCATCTGAAAATAAATAATTGAGGGTATTTCACTGCGGGGGAGTTTTCTCAACACATTGAGCCCGCCTATAGTAATCAAAGCACATTTTAGAGATCAGGGAGAGTTTTATGCGTAAAAATTTTGCAGAACTTTTTCGTCAAGAAGTCCGTAAACGTAAGCAGCGAAAGAAAAAACAAATAGTCCTAATAATCGGAGTTAGTTTACTAACTCTGTTCTTAATTATATGGTTTATCTACTTATGGTTGCAAGGAAAAATAATCCTCAGAACAGCCCATTTAACTACTAGCATGATTCCGAACTTAATAACAACCGTCATATTAATTTTGGCAGTTGTCATTATTTTTCGTACCATTAAACATCCGTCATTCAGAAAGTATTGTCAATCAATACAACTTGATAAGTTTAGTTACTGGAAAAATCTAAAACATAAAAAGTTAACGGTTATTTCAGTATTAATAGTTTTGATTCACTATACTAATCCCTATGGATGGGGTAATTTAGTCAGTTATCTAATACACAGACCCAAACCTCCTCAAGTAAAGACAGCCTTGCTCCATAAAAATTATACAACAATTCATCCACTTATTGCTAATATGCCATCTAGTGCGGAAAAAAACATCCAATCAGTGGCTAAGTATATTGTTGAAAATGAGCCAGATTCCTATTTAAGAATTAAAGCTGTACATGACTTTGTGATTAACTGGCTTACTTATGATGAAGAAGCTTTGAATAAAGGGATAAGACATCCCCAAGACCCACGAACAGTTTTTCACACTCGCAAAGCAGTTTGCGAAGGATATGCACGTCTTTTCGAGGCATTAGCAAGACAAATTGATGCCAATGTTGTTTACATTGAAGGAAGAGTTCGTCTAGAACTAATCCAAGATTCAATTCCTTTTTGGAAAAAACTTACTGAGTCTAAAGATAGTTTGACAGGTCACGCTTGGAATGCAGTTGAGATTGAAGGGAATTGGCAATTTGTTGATACAACCTGGGATGATGATGATACTTCATATAGATCAAATTATCTGATGCGGTCCCCTAAATTAATGATCGAAAGCCATTTTCCTGATCAAATAAACTTGCCGCTTTTACATTTTTTAAATTGGCAGCTTTTACCTTTTTCTGAACAGAAAAATAGAGATAGCTTTGAAAAACAGGCTCTCGACCGTTCTAGAAAACTTACCCAAAATTACCAAAGTCCGGACAGATATGGACACCGATAACTTTAGTGTTTATTTCCTGTTTTATCCCAGTATCAAGTTAATACTTGAGAAAACAAATTTCTCAAACTCCCTAATGAGAAAACCTCAGCCATTGATGTTTTTTATTTATGGTTAATTCCTAATTACTACGGATAAGATGAGGACTAAAGTCCTAACTACTATGTTGGATTTATTTTCCAGCCCGGTAGAACTAATTCACATAAAGTTAGAATGCAAAAAATTATTAAAGAAACAGAATTACTGGAAACACAAAAAAAAATCGCCGAGGGACAACTTCAGTTAATCCAGAAACAAATCAATGAAGCAGAATTAAGACTACAAAAATTGCAAGATTCAGCATCACCCAAAGAGTAAATTAAATTTGGATATGTATGATGTTCTATTTTGTGTTTCAAAAGCAAATTTTTTATTTAAGCATTTATTGATTTTCAACAAGGACATAATTCTATGTTACAAACTCAATTTTTAGCTTTTGCAACTTCTTTACTCACTCTCCAAGGACAAGTATCAATTTCAACCTTGGGATAGGGTTAGGAGTGTGGGTTATTCTTACTCAACTGTAGCTGAAAATATTGCAGCAGGAAGCAGAACCCCATCTCAAGTATTTCAACAATGGATGAATAGTCCTGGACATCGTGCAAATATGCTGAATCCTGATGTGTCAGAAGTTGGAGTCGGTTTTGTTCTCAATGCCCCTAGAACATCCTATAGTCATTATTGGGTATTGGTTTTAGCTAAACCAAATAGATAAAACACAGGTAATAAAAGTATATTAAATAACAAAGTAGAGGCTTTATATAATGTCTCTACTTTAATTGTTTGTTTAATTATTCGGAGTGTGTTGATTTTATCTGTTGATACAGTTACAACCAGAATCAAAGCTCAAAGCTGTCATAGGTAGACGAAAATTCTCTAGTAGTAGATGATATTAATAGAATAGGACTTACGCATTGACAGGATCAACCAAATATGAGGTATGGGTCTCAGGCTTTTTAACATGATTTTTTGATGATTTTTGAGCGATAGCGAAGCGCTGCTGCAAGCAGTTCGCTATTGATCGGAAGTTAATCGCCAAAAGCCTGAAACGACGAATTTTCGTTCATGCACATGATGGTGAATTTGTACAGTGCGTAAGTCCTAAATTATTAGCAGAAGATGATATTAATCGGTAACTGTCAAGACACTATAACTACCAAAAATTTTTAGCACTTCCGTAAAACTGTTTAATTCTGCTAAAGCTGAAGTCATTAATGGTGAACTGACTGCCGCCTCTGCATCAATGAAAAATAAATATTCTCCCAAGGAACGCTTAGTAGGACGAGATTCAATCCGACTGAGATTGATTCCTAGGTGAGCAAATACTTCTAAAGCTTTAACTAATGCACCAGGAAGATTTGCAGGTACACTAAAAGCTAAGGATGTGTGAGTAGGGTTAAAACCATTATTTCCCGTACTTTCTTTAGCCACTACCCAAAAGCGTGTACAGTTTTCGGGATAGTCGTTAATTCCACTAGCAATAATAGGTAAATTATAAAGTTGGGCGGCTCTCTGAGAAGAAATTGCTGCTGTTTCCGGTGCTTGCGGTAGTCCTTGTAGTGCTTCAGTAGTAGAATTTCTGGCTATTAAATTGGCATTGGGCAGAAATTTGGCCAACCAACTTTGACATTGTGCTAATGCTTGGGGATGGGAATAAACTGTTTTAATATTTTCTAATTGATTAGTACAGGAAATTAAAGCATGATTGATAGGTAAAACCAAAGCCAGTTTTATTCGCAATCTGTCTAACTGCCACAGGCTATCCATTGTCATGCTGACACTGCCTTCTATGGAATTTTCCACAGGTACGACAGCTATATCAGCTTGTTCTGTAGCTATCGCTTGTAATGATTTGGCAATGGTAGGATAAGGTGATAAGGTAGCTTCTATCTCTTGATTGCTTTTTAGCCAGTTGAGATAAAAAGAAGCAGCTTGTTCTGAGTAAGTTCCAGGAGGTCCTAAATATGCGATCGCCAGATGTTTACATTTATTCATGACAATTTTAGATTTTAGATTTTAGATTTGTACTTAGATTACAGAAAGTAAGGAAAAAATTTTTCTTCTCTGTATCCTGATTCCTGTACGGGTTTAGCAGTGCTAAACCCCTACTTTCTGCCTTCTTTTAAGTGATTATGAATAAATTTATTGATTTTATGCAAACCAATATAGTTTATTAAAAAATATTACAATAAAAAATATTGCTTTAATCTACTCATGGCTACCAAGTTTACTGCCTCTCAATCGGTCGAAATTCTTGTCCCCAAGCAACCTATCCCTATTCAGCACTACTTGCGTCAGCCTCAACGTCTAGTTAGAACCTTAGCTGACAATAGTAGGATTCAGCAGTTATCTGAGGAAGTGTTTCGCTTAAAAATGCGTCCTCTGGCTTTTATGTCCTTAAGTATTCAACCTACTGTAGATATGAGAGTTTGGACGGATGCCCACGGAACAATTTATTTACGTTCTGTAGGGTGTGAAATCAGAGGTTTTGAGTATATTAACCAGCGTTTTGCTCTCAATTTAAAAGGGTATTTATCACCTTACCACAATGGTAATGACACAAGGCTACAAGGAAAAGCCGATCTAGAAGTGTTGGTAGATATTCCTCATCCATTTTCCCTGACTCCCAAGTCGATTTTGGAAACCACAGGGAATGGTTTACTTAAAAGCGTTTTGTTGACCATTAAACAAAGATTATTGCATCACCTCCTCGCTGATTATCGCCATTGGGTAATATCACAAACACAAACAAAAGAAATTGCTAGTGATAATACAGAAATGGGATTGTTAAATTTTGAATGATTGGTAATGGGTAATGGGTAATTGGTAATGGGTAATTGGTAAAAACTTCTTCACTGTCACCCGTTCCCTATTCCCTATTCCCTGATAATTGACATGGACGAAAAGAGAGACGATGTAAGGGTGATGGACCGTATTTTTGCAAAGCCAGCAAATGTCGCGGGCTGCCATAACCCTTATTGTTTTCTATGTCATACATAGGATACTTAGATGCTAAACGCAGCACCAGATCATCACGCCAAACTTTAGCCATAATACTAGCAGCTGCAATGTTGAGCGATCGCCCATCTCCATTGACAATAGTTTGTTGCGGTATATTCAAATCCTTTACCATCTGATTGCCATCAACCAGGCAAAGCTCAGGCTGTACCTTTAGCTTCAGTACAGCCCGCTTCATTGCTAACAGTGTTGCTTGCAAAATATTGATCTTGTCAATTTCCGCAGTAGCAGCATAACCAATTTTCCAGTCCAAAGCAAGCCCAGCAATTTCCTGTGCTAACTGATTTCTGCGAGAACTAGACAACTTTTTACTGTCGTTAATTTTCAAAGCCATCAGTTGTGGCAAAGCTGCTGGCGGTAATATCACTGCGGCCGCAACTACAGGACCAAATAACGTACCACGCCCCACTTCATCCACACCAGCAACCAACCCATGAATATCTAAACCGATGGAAAACTCCCACCAACTTGATTCGCCCAAAGGTGTAGTTGACGAAACAGATGCAGGTGTTGGCTGTGTCTCTACCATAAAAGCGGTTAACTGTCCTCCAGTGCGGAAGAACGACGGCGACGACGGCGATTAGAAATAGAAGTGCTATTGATTATTTCCTCATCATCTGTCAAAGAGTCAAATCCCGTGGATCTAGAATCTTCCAAAGGCGGCTCAATTCTGGATTTGGGCAAGGATGGTTCTTCTACCTCAACTTTTGGTGTTGGCATTTTGACTCTGGTAAATTCAGATGTAGTTGTTTCGGGAAATGTTGATTCTGAGGTAGATTCCGTTGTGCTATTTGGTGTTTGTCCAGGTTGAACAATGTTAAAAATCACAGATTTGGGATTTTTCACCTCTGACTCTAACTTCACAGCCGGGGAAATGCCCATTTCAGCATACATCTTTTGTTCCTGGTCTGTCATTTCCACGGAAACAATCTGGGGCGGTTCTACAACTGGTTTAACCGGCTCTATCTTCACTTTGGTGCGCTCTGGTCTTTCCCAACCACCTTTACCAAGAGAAGGGGTTCGCATAGCTTCTCTTTCCCGGAGAGGATCTGAGAGAAGAGAGGGAATTTCTGATGTGGGGGTTAGCTCATTGTCACTATCCAAGTCTAAATCTAAATCATTGCCAAATCCCAATGAATTACCAGGCCTGACTTCATCTTTGCCATTAGTGCCATTGATACCGATGCGACTGCGACGGGTGCGGGTACGACGTTTGTTGTCACCCAATTCTTGATAACTGGGATGGTTGATCAAATGGCCAACCTCAGAATCACTTTCAAAACCCTCGCTAAAGCCATCATAAATGTCCCTAGTTTCCCTGGTTTCTGGGATGCGTGCAGATGGTGTTCTCACTTCCCTTTGGGGTATCGGTGTCAACCGCTCTGGGATATCTGCTGCGGGGATAGGCATCCGGTTTTCTATTTCCCCTGGTAAGCGTACAGTATGTCCTAAACCGCCACAGGTGGGGCAAGTTTCGCCAAACAATTCATAAATATTTTGACCTTGGCGTTTGCGGGTAAGTTCTACTAAACCTAACTCGGTTAGTTGGGCAATTTGCGGACGAGCTTTGTCTGCTTTAAGGGTTTTATTAAAGTGTTCTAAAACTTGCAGTTGGTCGCGTCGTGATTCCATATCAATGAAATCAACTACAATTACACCAGCAATATTCCTGAGTCTGAGTTGACGGGCAATTTCTGTCGCAGCTTCGCAGTTAGTCCATAGTACGGTTTCTCTAGCTGTGGCGGAACGGGTGAAAGAACCAGAGTTAACGTCAATTACTGTTAATGCTTCTGTGGGTTCAATAATAATGTAACCACCAGAAGGTAAATCTACTCTTGGGCGCAAAGCTTCCCGAATCGCTGCATTGATGCGGAAATATTCTAAAATTGGTGATCTATCACGATGATGGTCAATTAAAACACCTTGTGGTGTTTGCCCTCCACTCCAGTTTTGTAAATATTGCTTGACTCTTCGTAACCCAGTGCTGGAATCCACTACAATGCGATTCACATCCGCACCGTACATATCCCTTAACACCCGTTGGATAAAGTCATCATCCCGATTGAGTAAAGCAGGGGCGCGGGTAGACTGGGCTTCTTGCTGAATAACTTCCCATTGCCTTTGTAACAATTCTAAGTCTTCTATAATTGCTTCTTCTGGTTTGCCTTCAGCTTCTGTTCTTACCAGTACACCCATCCCAGCAGGTTTAATTAAAATTGCTAGGGCGCGGAGGCGGTTCCGTTCACTTTCACTTTTAATCCGCCGGGATAGGTTTACACCTCTACCATAGGGCATTAAGACTACATAACGTCCTGGTAGGGTGATGTTACCTGTGAGCCTTGGTCCTTTTGTTCCTGTTGGCTCTTTCATTACTTGCACCAATACTTTCTGCTGTGGTGTCAGCAGTTCAGTAATGGCTGCGGAACTCCGTTTGATTTTTAACGGTCCTAAATCTGTGACGTGAATAAAACCGTTACGTTCTGGATCACCGATGTTGACAAAAGCTGCGTCTATCCCAGGTAATACATTTTCTACCACGCCTAAGTATATATCACCAATTTGATGATGACCAGTGGCAACAACGAGTTCTTGTATTTGATCTTCCGAAAATACGGCAGCAATTTGATGCTGCTCTGCGATAATAATTTGTTTTGGCATTCAAGTTCCTCAAAAATTGGCAGCACCAATGGGGATTACAAGGAGCTTATTTTATACCTCTACCCCCCTACTGGTAGCCCTACAAGGCGCTACTGGTAATAAAAATTTCTTTCTCTGACATTGCTTCCCTAAATTGGAAGCCGATAATAAGACTGTAATTGCGTTTACACGCCTGATTATTCCAGTTTCAATCCAAAATCACTGTTAATAGCGATTTTCACGTTAAGAACTGATTCACTAAGTAGCTATAGCGAGTGTATTTTAACCTGCCTTAGTTGTTTCGGATACGATCCTGAAAACTACACTCTCATTATTTTTGCTTGCACTCCGATCCTGAGAGTCTCTAATAATCACAGTTAATCTTATGATTATCTGTCTCATTCTTCCTTCCCAGAATCCCCGCAGATGCTAAATTAATTGCGGCTTTTAAGTCACTATCAAGTAGCATCTGACACTTTTTTCAAAGATTACAAGACTCTGTTAAAAACCCTGATGCTCAGGGTAGTGAATCAGATCATTCAACGCAGCGCCAGAAAATTTCTCTTCACTTTATTCTAGCGCAACCTTGCTAAAAATCAATTCCTATGAATATGCTTATTCCGGGTAACTACTAGCAAGTTACCCTTGAGGAATTATGTTTCTAAAACTAGCCGATTGCGGTGGATATGCAAGAGATGAAATTCTGCACCAGCCACTATTTCTAGTATAGACAATATTTGCTCAGGACGCAAGTTCACACCGTCATGACGACAGCTACCCAAATAATGCAAGATAGCTTGAGACTCGGTTGGAGATGGGTTCACCTGCACTAAATCTATTTCAAACAAGCGATCGCGTAGATTTATGCTCTGCTGTTTACCTGATTTAGTTGTATGTTCTGACAAAATCTCATCTTTATCTAGTATAGCTGCCATCCAATCTTGCCATTTGTCAACTTCCACATTTCCGGGTGTAGAAATAGTGAGCAAATATTCCGCTGCTTGCATAGCTTGGTTTGCTGCGGGTGCTTTCAAATCTATCTCTTCTACTCTGTAGATGGGGATATCTGACGGTAGTTGACTTACCAGTTGGGTGCGAAAATCTTCCACATCCATTGGTTGAGTTAATTCAAAATCAACTATTTCCCCACTGCTGGTACTTCCCAAGGATAAAGCACTAGCTAAAGCAATACGGGGATGGGGATGAAACCCACCAGTAAAGGCGACTGGTAAACCTGCCCTTCGCATCACTCTATCAAACAGGCGCATTAAATCCAAGTGACTGACCAAGGCCATATCACCTTGTTTGCCAAAGCAAACCCTTAAACGTTGCGCTTTGGTGGTGTTGGGAACAAAATCACCGGCAAATTGAGGAATTGCAGGTGGTTTTATAACTATATTATGACCGAAATCAGTGCCACAGACACCACAATGGGAACAACCTTCAAAAGAGCAGTCAGGAACAACAGCAGCTTCTAGAGCGCATTTTAAGTCCTCTTGCAGCCACTTTTTATCAATCCCTGTATCAATATGATCCCAAGGTAAGGGAAGATCGAGAGGTGAAGAAGGTGACAGGTGAGCCAGCGCGGTCTTGGGGGTTTCCCCCATAAGCGACTGGCGAACCCCGAAGGGGTGACAGGTGACAGGTGACAGTTTTTCTTGTTCTTCGTTACCTGAAGAAAACAGATTCCATTCCCCATTCTCCACTTTACGGTATTTCCAATCTAGACCAGCTTCGGAAATTGCTTCTCCCCAAGCCTTGAAAGCCGTTTCTACACTGTCATACCAAGAGTCCATTCCTGCACCGAGTCGCCAAGCACGAAGGAGGACTTTTCCTAAAGAGCGATCGCCCCTGCCTATAAAGTCTTCCATTGCAGAAAGGCGAATATCCGTAAAATTCACCTTTACATTACGAATACGCCGAAATTCTTGTCTTAATAAATCTTGCTTGCGGGCAAACTCAGCAGTAGAAACGGAATGCCATTGAAACGGTGTGTGGGGTTTGGGTGTAAAATTGGAAATTGTCAAGTTAAAATTGATCGGTCTTCTCCCTTGACCCCGACATTCTCGCTGTAACCATCTGACTGTTTCCGCTATTCCCAAAACGTCCGCGTCTGTTTCTCCAGGCAAACCAATCATAAAATACAGCTTGATTTTATCCCAACCTTGTTCCCAAGCTGTTTTTACTCCTCGTAATAATTCCTCGTTGGTTAAACCTTTATTAACAATATCGCGCATCCGTTGAGTACCGGCTTCAGGCGCAAAAGTCAAACTGCCTTGTCTTGTACCACCTAAAATATTAGCGATATTCTCATCAAATCTATCGACTCGTTGAGAAGGTAAGGACAAGGTAATATTTTCATTCTTTAAACGGTTTTTGATTTCCATCCCCACTGCGGGTAAGGATAGATAATCAGAACAACTCAAAGATAGCAGGGAAAATTCATTGTAACCAGTTTCCCGCATTCCCTTTTCTATGGCTTCTACCACTTTTTCCGGTTCTACATCTCTTGCAGGACGGGTTAACATTCCTGGTTGGCAAAACCGACAACCACGGGTACAACCCCTTCTAATTTCTATGGTTAGGCGATCGTGTACTGTTTCCACATAAGGAACTAAACCAATAGAATAAGCGGGAATAGGTGTAGCAACTCGTCTGAGGATACGTTCTGGAACATCTGGACGCAAAGGTTTAACCGCGCCATTTTCGCCCATTTCATAAAATTGTGGCACGTAAACACCGGGAATCTGTGCCAAGTCTAATAATAATTGCTCCCGACTTAAACCGGCGGCTTTTCCTTCAGCGATCACTAAACCAATTTCTGGCAATAGTTCCTCACCATCACCCAAAGCAATAAAATCAAAAAAATCCGCGTAAGGTTCAGGGTTAGATGTGGCAGTTTGTCCCCCTGCAAAAATTAATGGATATTGGTGACTGGTGACTGGTGACTGGGAAGAAGAACCTTCTGAACTCCTGACTTCTGACTCCTGACTCCTGACTCCTGAACTCCTTTCTTTCCAAGTCAGGGGTATTCCTGCTAAATCTAACATTTCCAGGATGTTGGTTGCCCCTAGTTCATAACTGAGGCTAAAACCCAGAATATCAAACTCTGTCAATGCCCGTTTTGACTCTACTGCAAACAAGGGTGTTTGGGTGCTGCGAAGTTTCGCGCCTAAGTCTGGTGCTGGCAGATAAGCGCGATCGCACAACTGATTTGGTTGGGCATTCAAAATGTTATACAAAATGATATGCCCCAAATTAGAAGCACCAACTTCATAAACTTCTGGGTAGGTTAACACCCAACGTACAGTTGCCGCATCCCAAGGTTTATGTACTGCTAAACGCTCATTACCCAGGTAACGGGCAGGTTTTAAAATATCCGATGTTATTAATTGCTCTACTAAAACAGCCACTTTGCTATCTTTTAGCTAACTTAAATTACGACTCATCTCTTTCAACTTAGCATTTATTCCGTCTTTCAGGTCAATAGTTCACAGTAAATTAGAACTGTGTTCAGTAGATCAACATAATTAAACGTAAAATAGTTTAGGCTGGACATGAGGCAAAGGGTATGTGCAGGAAAAAATCACCCATGCGTCACGTCCTATTACCGATCTGAATTAATCATTTATCTGTATAATTCTTACTCCTGACTCCTTGATCTCCTGGCTCCTGAATCCTGAATCCTTTATTAAATCTTTATTGCTTTGTGACTTTTGTTTAAAGATTGTTATAACTACAAGGCAAAATGTATATATAAATACATTTTTTTTCTTTGGGTTAAAAAACAATCTACATAGACAGCCAAAATGCAGATTAATCTTCTGTCGTCATGATACTAAACCTGGGAATAGCTATAACTCTGTGGATTTAAGTCAAAATTACCGTTTGCTCGTGATCTAGATCACTAATTTATAGATAGCTAGATCACTTTTTATACCGATACCAATCTTGGATAATGGGTAACAATTAAAGGTGAGTGATTTTTTATGAACACACAATATGCCATTCGTCAACTGGTAGAGAAAGCGTTGCACATCAAAAAATTAACGCCAGAAATCGAAAATGAAATTAACTCAGAACTGACTCAATTAGGTTATATATCTGACGTGGACTACGAAGCTCTAGAATTGTTAATGGCAGAGATGGACGCTGGACGAGTGCAGTTAGTTCCACGCTGGGGCTAGTAACTGTTAGTTTTTCTGAATAAATTCACAATTCTTGAGCATCTTGGCACGCTTGCCAAAGCTGGTGGATAAACTGATTTAGTTGCTGTTGGGCAACCGTATCTGTGTCAGCTTTTGGTTCTTTGGGTAAAAGTTGACTCAGTAGACTAATCACTTCTGTATCTAAAGCAGTCCGAAATAAATTGACAGGCCATAACAAGTCAGACGCATCTCGCAGATCAGTTATCAGGGGTAGTTCGTGGGTGAAGTTAGCTAGTAGTAAAGGACGTACCCAGCACAAATTACGTTCAGTCACAACTTGAATGACTTCAGCATAAAGATTTCTGTTACCATAATCTAAAGACACTATTTGTCCTGGTTGAAAGTTGAAGCTAATATCCATAGCAGCAGCAGAAGCAAGGATTTAGTAGTATTGTTCTTAATTTTAAAAGTAACACTGGTGTAGTATTATGATTATGCTCAGAAATTTCTAGTTTTAACCATTAGTAATGACTATCCAGTCGGGTGTTTCTGGGTGGCATCAACACGAAAATGTTATAAAATAGTTATAAGATGTAAATAAAAAACTGTTAAGCTAATGTTTAACAGAAATAATATTGTAGTAAATTAACGATCAAAGAGCAAAGAGCAGTGTCAGTAGAAACTATTCAAAAGCCTTCCACAACTCGCAAGCTCGCGCCTCGGTATCGCGTTCTGCTCCATAATGACGATTTCAACTCTATGGAGTATGTAGTTCAAGTTCTCATGACTACCGTACCGAGCATTACTCAGCCTCAAGCTGTTAGCATCATGATGGAAGCCCATCACAATGGGTTAGCTCTAGTTATTACCTGTGCTTTAGAACACGCTGAATTTTATTGTGAAACTTTGAAAAATCATGGTTTGAGCAGTACCATTGAACCAGATGAATAGTTATTGGTCATTAGTTATTGGTCATTAGTTAATTAGTAGTATATTGTTGACTAATGATATTTGACTAATTAATGAAAAAAATTAATCTATCTCAAATTTCCCAAAGTCCCGCCCCTGTTAGGGTGGGTTGTTTTATCTTGTGTTTATTGGTTTTATGGTTGCCTTTTGCAGTACCTATCTATTTAATTTTAGAAGATTCTAATTTAGAAAGTATCTTGACAATGGTGATATTATATGCAGAATTTATTTTTCTGCTCAAGTTATGGGGTAAACGAGTTTATCAAAAACCGGAAATATTAAGTGATTATGGTTTGGAATTTTCTCGCCTCAATGGTGTAGATTTTGTACAGGGTTTAAGTATTGGATTAATTAGTATTTTAATAGTATTTAGTTTACAAGGTTTGTTAGGTTGGTTGGTATGGCAACAACCGAAAGTTTTTTTATTGAAAATAATTTTAGAAGGTTTATTAGTAGGTTTCGGTGTTGGTTTTGCAGAAGAATTATTATTTCGGGGTTGGTTATTGGATGAGTTAGAGCGAGATTACAATTTAAATTTAGCAGCGTGGACAAATGCAATTTTATTTGCTGTGGCACATTTTATTAAACCATTAGAAGCGATCATTCATACTTTACCACAATTTCCGGCTTTAGTATTATTAGGGTTAACGCAAGTATGGGGAAAGCTTGGTAAAAGAGGGCGTTTAGGTTTACCGATTGGTTTACATGGTGGTTTGGTTTGGGGTTATTATATTATTAACGTGGGAGAATTAACGAAATATTCGGGAGTTGTTCCTGACTGGGTGACTGGTGTAAATAATAATCCTTTACAGGGAATAATGGGGGTATTATTTATGGGTGGACTAGCTTTGTGGATGAGGAAGAATTGATAATTGATAGTTGATAATTTAATAATGATTAAATATTTTGTGATGCTGCTGGTTTTCATTTTTGCTTGTTCTTTTTCTTTTACATCTCCCGCTTTAGCAACAGTATGTAGGAATTATCAAGGGCAAGAAATTTGTATTTTAAGTATTAAACGCAGTGCTAAAAAATATTGGGAATATCGAGCATCTGTAAGTATTAATGGTAAAAAAACACCGATGGAAGTTTATAACTGTCGGGGTAAATTTAAGGTAAATAAAGATGGGAATGTAACTCAATTTAAGGGAAATAGTCCTGGTGAAATGATTTGTAGTTTTTTTAATAAATGATAGCGTATTTTCTTAATAAATGTGGGGGCAGATGCCTACCCCACAATAGTTGTAGCTTAGTTTTTAGTGTATTTATCAATAACTTGAGCTAAACCAGGTACAGCTTCTTCCACGTGCTTTTTAACTGAACTGCGAAGTTTATTATAGACACCTTTGATAGTAGAGTTACTGCTTTTCTGAATCCGAATATCAGTAATACTCAGTAATAAATCTGCTGTACGAGAACGATTTTGACTAAGATATCCGACAGCATCACCTGTATTTAAACCTTCTTCCCAGATAGGTTCTAGTGTAGCGAAAGATTCTGGTAAAAGACGCTCGATTGCTCCAGCACAATATTTGGGACTAATTCCTTTAATAGCTGCATATCCAGCTTTGATGGCCATCCCAGAAACACCACCTATGGAAGAAACTTGAGTATCTAATAAATTTGTCAAATCAGCTACTAGTGTCTGTCTTTTATTATCATCAGCAAGACCATCAATCAGCGCCATTGTTATGTTCCTTAGTATCAATGTGTTGAGTTTATATTTCAGGTAGTTTATCTCGTAATTAGGAAACTAGGGACTGATTTATTATTTATTTTGTGCCGTAAAAATTCGCCAAATAATAAATAAAGTAAATCCTAAATAGGCAAATACTGTGAGCCATTCTTGAAGGCGACTAAATGAATCATTCATAATATATAAGAAAATATCTTTTTTGGCTAGTCATTGGTGAGTTAGAGTTGAAGTTTACTTGAAATTAAATTCCTTGGCAAATAAAATTATTCAGGAAGAATTTCTAGGATTGTACCCACTAAACAAGTCTGATCTAAATTTACACCGATTAAATTTGCAGCTTCTAATTCTGCACAAAGTAAATTTGCCCCGGTTAAATTTGCCCCTGCTAAGTTAGCTCCCCGTAAATCGGCTTCTTCCAGATTGGCTTGACTTAATGTTGCCCCTTGCAAATCAGCGCGACTCAAATCTGCACCTTTGAGATTTGCACCTGTGAGGTTTGCACCACGTAAGTCAGCACTGCGTAAGTCAACACCTTGTAAGTTTACACTCATCAAATTAGCACCACTTAAAAAAGCACCGACTAAGGAAGCATCATTAAGTGTAGCACCCATTAAGTTAGCACCACGCAAGTTGCTGCCTCGCAAATCGGCGCTGGTTAAGTCTGCTTGCATTAAGTTAGCTCCCATTAAGTTAGCCCGTAAATCAGTTTCTAGCAAGCTTGCACCCATTAAATTTGCACCTTCAAAATGTGCGCCTTCGAGTTGAGAACCTGTAAAGTTAGTACCAACGAGGGTGGAACCGGCTAAGTTAATGCGGCTTAAATCGAGTTGGGACAGATCCTCGTCTTCTAAGTCTGCTCCGGGAAGGTGTTTAATTTTTCCTAATCTAATGGTTTCTATGTTCATGGGTGAATTTTTAATTTTTAATTTTTAATTTTTAATTTTTAATTCTTGACTGTTCCAGCGAGAATCAAGTAACCACATACTGCTGCTGAATTTGGGTGTCATAATGGGTAAGTCCAGTCCCTGTTGTAAACCCATAACTAACAAAGTGAGGGTATCTATTAGTTTAGGGTCAAAACGGGTAGATTGTTGTTGTCGGCATTGCTCCAATGCCTGAGTAAAGATATTTTTGTCACTTTGGGCTGAGTATTTTTGCTGACTAACTCGCCATTGAAAGTCTGCTGCTATGGCTAATATTCTTGATTCTAAAGAAATTTCTTCACCTGTTAAACCTGCTGGTTCTCCTGTGCCATTCCACCATTCGGTTTGATGGGTAATAATTTGGGCGATCGCTCTGAGTTGGGGCATGGTGCGTAATACTTGCGCTCCTGGAACTAAGGGACAAATTGGTCCGGCTACTTGTTCTGTGGGCTTTTTGGGGGATGTGAGGATGCTTTCGGTTTGTTGCAGTGGATCGATTCGGTGTAGTAACCCAGCTAGACGTAATCTTTTAATTTGCCATGCGGGTAGGTCTAGTAATTGTCCCATGATTTCGGCGATCGCAGCTACTTCGGCGGCTGCCATGGGATTTTGAATATCTGCTATGTCTATTAATTGTGCCATCCGCAAAAATGCCTGGACTTCGTTAGAAACCAGGTTGGAACTCAAAGTGTTTTGGCGTGTGGCTGTGGGATAGGATAAAGTATTTTCACCACTTTTTAGGTAGTCAATAACCAGGGAAACGACTTTACCAATCTCCTCTGGTGAAGCTATTTCTGCCTTGATTGCTTGTTTATGCTGGGTCAGTTTTTGGGCTAGTTCTGGGTTGTATTTTTCGATGTGAGCGATCGCTATCTCGGCGGCTTTCAGAACTACATCCGGCTCAAATGTCCACATTCCATAGAATTTGCGCTCTAAATCTGACCCCGGTAGTCCTGTAACTCCATAATCTTCATCTGATAATTCTTGACAAATTACCATTGATGTGTATTGTGGAGACAGAATCATCAAGTGCCATTCTTGGGATACTGGATCAGATGTTTGTAGTGGTACTAAATCTACATTTGCTAGTTGACTGGTGGGATGTTCAGCAAAACCGGCATCACTGGTAGCCATAATTGCAATTTCCCGGCTGCACTTGGCAATATCTGCATATCTTTGGGCTTCTTGCAGATACCATTTGCCTCTTTGAAAGCAGGTAATTACTATTGGTTGATCTTCTTTACTTAAAATATGGTCTTCTAAAGCATGACATAAAGCCACTAAGGTATTTTTATAATACACGCCAAAGCGAATAGGTCTAGTGCTATGACGATAGGCTGTTTCTAATTGTTGGAGAATTGAACCTTGTAACATGGAATTTTGGTGATTGGGGATTGGTGATTGGTGACTGGGGATTGGTGACTGGGGATTGGTGACTGGTAGTTGGTAAGAATAAACTCTTGCCTTTTGCCTCTTGCCTTTTGCCTTCTTACTGTCACCTGTCACCTGTCACCTGTCACCTCTCACCTGTCACCTTATACACACTCAGTTTACACTAGCCAATTGTTTCTCGGTTTTTTCCACAATTGGGGCTGTAAGTGCTGTTTCCAACTCAGCGCAACCTAATCTTGCTTCTAAGATTTTCATTACTTCCCTACCGAAGTCGTTGGGGTTTTGTTGCCAAGCTTGTAAACAGACTTCTCCGAAAAATGATCCTAATGGTTCTGGATTCCAAAGTAGTTTTTTGGCAGTCCAGGGCATTAGACTCATAGGATTATACCCTGGTTTGAGGATACCTTCTTTAAAAGCATATTCTTCCAGGTGGGTATGGGGTTGCAGTCCAATGAAGAAGATAGCAGGTTCAACTTTATCCGCGCCAAAAATCCGTTCTAGTTCTCGATGATACGCAATGGTTTGGCGGATGGTTTCGGGACGCTCATCAATGACGTTAAATGAGTAATTGACGGAAACCATATCATTAAAACCTGCTGCTTTCAAGTCACGGCAGTTTTGCAGTACAGTCCGCAGGTTGTAACCCATCCGCATTTTCCGTACCAGTTCTTGAGAACCGCTAGTAATGCCGATTTCAAAATAATTCATCCCGGTTTTGGCCATCAACTCACACAGTTCTGGTGTTAAGTTGTCTGCTCTAATATAGGCCGCCCAGTTAATATCTGTCATGCCAGAATCAACAATTTTTTGCAATAGTTCTATGGCATCATCAATATATCTGCGGGCGGGGATAAATTGAGCATCGGTAAACCAGAAGTTACGGACACCGCGATTATATAATTGGCGGATCTCGGCTACGACTTCATCGGCGGGATTAATGCGTACCTGCTTACCTTCAACTACGGTGTACACACAATAACAGCAGTTATGGGGACAACCGCGCTTGGTTTGTACGCCGATATAGAAATCTTTATCTTGCAGGTAGTAGTTAATTTCTGGCCAGATGGTTTCTATGTAGTCGTAGTTACAAGCTGTTTTTTCTAGGGGTGTGGGTTGTTCATGGATCAGGCGTTGACGGGGTTGGTTTTCACCCACTACATAACAACGTTCATCCCGAAATTCTTGGCCACTGAGGTATTTTGTGAGTAGGGTTTCCCCTTCACCTACGGAAATTATTGTTCCTGAAGGTAGGCTTTTTCCTAACTGTTCATAAAATACGCTGACTGCACCACCACCAACCACTGCACGGGCTTGGTTATGATATCTTTGGGCGCGTTTTAGCCCGCGTTTGATTAAGCCCAAGTTGCGCCATAGTTCGACATAGTAAGCGATGAAGATCCGTAAACCGCCTAATGCACCCCTGAGTTTAATCAAGGGGTTTTTAGCATAGTAAAATTCAAAGGCGTTTTGTAGGGGGTTGCCTCCACGGCCTCCTACTGGTGCATAGATTTGAATATCTCGCCAAGAAAAGACTAGAAGTGTGGGTTTAAATTCGTCAATACACCGATCTAGGGCGCTGCTGTAGTCAAGGGGTGGAACTGTACCTAAATCAAAAATTCGCTGTTCGATGTTGGGAAACTGCTTGTGGACGTGATCACTCAGGTAAACAACCCCAATGGGAAAGATGGGGTTACAAGGAAGGCGAACGTAAAGGATTCGATTTTCCATCATAGTTGTTTCGACTGCCATCTTGCCAATTTGTAGGGGAAAACTAGGGAAATATCTGGTCTGAACCTGTGGGTTTGTGGTGTTAATCTTAATTTACCAATATTTTGCTTGACATTTGAGCCAGTTTTTGATATTGGCAAATTTACTTTCAGGAAGAGTGAGAAAAGGTAAAATTGCTGGGCATCAAAATTATTGATGGTGAGCAATAGATAAAGTTTATGAAGAAAATTTCATATATCTTTACCATAACATTGAGTTTATTAATTCAGCGATGATTTTCGCTTGTAAATTAGCAGATGTAAATCAGCAGATAGATAAAATTGAAAAACCAACTTCTCAACAAGCCAGGGGGATTGTAGCCTTGTCTGACAAGCTTTGAGGGTTGTTAAGTTCACAGATGGGGAACAGCAAAACTGAAGAAATTGAGTTGAAAATGTATAATAATGCAAAAATTAAGATATATTCGTAGGTTTTTTCTAAGAAACATGACTTTGGCATGACTTTGGATAGAAATAATGCAGAAAATTTCAGTTGGTAGTCGCAGTTACAGCAAATGGGGATCATCCGATGTTAGTTTTGGTTGTGTAATGTAAAATTGTGGCGTAAAAGCTCCTCAGCAGTTATGGCTCAAATATTAGATTCTCTACCACCGGAGCAATCGGGGAAAATTCTCTGCTGCTACGTCAATGCTACAAGTAAAATACAGGTGGCGCGTATTTCCAATGTTGCTAACTGGTACTTTGAAAGGGTTGTGTTTCCTGGACAAAGGCTAGTTTTTGAAGCGCCGAAAAAAGCGCAAATGGAAATTCATACAGGAATGATGGCGAGTGCGATTTTGTCGGATACCATACCGTGCGATCGCTTGGCACTCAGTGAACCTAGTAGTGATGAGAGTGATCAAGACTCAGATCCAGGAATAGAAGTTGCAAACACCAATGCGATGGTGTCGGAAATGAATACAAAAATTGAAGATACCACAAAACCTTTACAAAATACCACAGTCTCCATGAAAACCTACCAGTCACAACATGAGTTTTTACTGAATCTGGGAGTGTGACATCTGAGCTTGTCCTAAGTTGACAATTTCATAGACAAAACTATACTTATATTGACAAAAATCAATATATTTTCCGGAAAAAATCAACTACTTGATATATAATACGGTGATATCAAGTATTGAATTGAGACTATTGCCGACGCGAAAACCAAGCAATGATGGTGGTAGTCTTTTTCAGAAACTTAATTGGAACACAATCGCGTTGGGCTACAGCGTGAAGGTCTACAGAGGGATAACCGCTCCCATGCTCCCGTTGAAGTAGAAAGTAAAGTCTAGCTTTGTCTAGGTTTTATATAGCAGAAGGTTAGTTAATGTCAAAAGTTTTAAAAATCCCTGGATTAATATCCTTTGATTAAAAAAAAGCACGTTTATTAAATTTGAGGGTTGCTGAACTCAGCAGCCTTTTTTATTTTATTGGAGAATTGGGAATAAGTTAAGAATTTTACCGTCAGCTTTCAAGGCTAAAATACAAACAATGATCACAAATGCACAGAGTGTACACTTCCTCATCAATCTGTGGTATTTTATATTTAGGAGGCAGGATTTATTTATTTTGGATTTTGGATTTTGGATTGTTTGTGTCAACTCCAATCTAATGAAAATTTATTACCCATCTCCATATCTTCCTGTTCCCTGTTTCTTGTTTTTTGACTTTTAATTTTTTACTATGAACTTACCTTCTTTTTTATGGTTGTGGAAAATAGCAGCTTGGTCTATGGGTTTAGCAATTCTCGCTTATGTTATTTTAGCAATGTCTGGTTTTTGGTTATGGCAAGTTAGAAATACTGGACGTTCTCCCATTGGTGTGGTTTTACCCAGGGTGAATAATATAGTCAAAAACTTTCATTTTGTTATTGGCTTCACTATGGTAAGTTTGGTATTATTATTGTTATTTATTGGTATTGTGGGGACTTTAGGACATTTTGGTTCTTTGGGTCATTCTTCACATTTATTCGCGGGTTTATCTGTGGTAATTTTGGTTTTAATTTCTGCTTTTAGTGCAACTCAAATTAGTACAGGTCAATTTTGGGCTAGACCTTTACATATTACTTTGAATATGATTCTTTTCTTGGGTTTTGCTTGGGTTTCTTTGACTGGTTGGAGTGTTGTACAAAAGTATTTACTATGACCATAAAAAATTATGCTAGGCTTGATATGATTGAACCGCGAAGGACGCAAAGGACGCAAAGGTAAGAGTTTTACAGAGAGTTTTTCGGAAGGCTATGTTTATTTTATATTCTTTTGGTTTTCAGGATTTTTAATTTTTAGCTTTTAATTTATATGCGATTAATATTAGTTGAAGATGAAAAAGATTTAGGTAGTAGTATTCATCATGCTCTGACTCAGCGTGATTATATTGTAGATTGGGTAGAAGATGGTGTTACTGCTTGGGAATATTTGAATACTGTACCCCAAAGATATGAAATTGCTATTTTAGATTGGATGTTACCTAAGTTATCAGGTTTGGAAATTTGCCAAAAGTTGAGACGACAAAAAAATCCTTTACCTGTGATGATTTTAACTGCTAGAGATAGTATGATTGATCGGGTTACTGGTTTGGATGCGGGTGCTGATGATTATTTGGTTAAACCTTTTGGGATGGAGGAGTTATTAGCAAGGGTAAGAGCTTTACAAAGAAGGATTCCTAATTTTCAACCTCCACAGTTACAAATGGGTGATTTAGTGTTAGATTATGGGAATTTTTCGGTGGTGAATTTATCTGCTAAAGGTTGTTTATCTGTTGTTCTCACTGCTAAGGAATTTCAACTTTTAGAATATTTGATGCAGCATTATCAACAAGTTTTAACTCATGATCAAATCCGCGCTCGACTTTGGGATTTTGCAAGTGATAATGTTAGTAATGTTGTTGCTGCTCAAGTAAGGTTGTTAAGACGTAAGTTGTCTGAATGTGGTTTTCCTGATGTTATTGAAACTATCCGGGGTTTTGGTTATCGGTTTTCTGTTTTGGGAAGTGGAAAATAATTATTTTCTAAGGAGTCAGGAATCAGAATATTTTTTTATCCACAAGTAATGATTTTAAAATTATCATTTATTTCTTTTTTTTAATGAACCACGTTATGCGAAGCATTTCCCGAAGGGTAGACACGAAGAACACGAAGAGAGGAAAGAAAGAAGAGAGGAAGAGGGGTAAGATCCCAAGTGGGATTTTTCATAATTCTCTTTTTCATTATTCTCGTTTTAAGTTAGCTATTACTTATGCAGGGGTAATGGGTGCGACTTTATTAATATGTGGTTATTTTGCTCATGTGGTTATGGTTAAAGCTTTTACTCGCACTATTGATCGTGAGTTGGAGGTTTTTGGAAGAATTTTTGAAGATAAGTTACAACCACGGTTAAAAAGTCCTGGTGTTTTACCTATTAATATTAGAAATTCTTTACCGGAAATTTGTTTTAAAAAACAATCTTGTCCTATTTTAAAATCTGAATCTGCGGTGATGAGTCTTTTGTTGGATGGTCATTATGTGAGATTTTTAAATTTAAAGGGTGAATCTATTGCTGCTTTTTATAATTCTCCTGATCAGTTTCCTGATAATCTTGCTCTCAATTATTCCTATGATATCAGAAATCTTCAGGGTGAGTTATATCATTTACATTTAATGCCTTTATTTATTAATGATCATCAATTATGGGGTTATTTACAAGTGGGAAGATCGGTTCAACGTTTAAATCATTATATGAATGGTTTACATTTGTTGTTAATTTTTGGTGTTCCTTTTTCTATGTTTATTATTGGGGGTGCGAGTTGGTGGTTAGCTGGTTTCGCTATGCAACCTATTGAAAAATCATATCAACAATTACAACAATTTACGGGTGATGCTGCTCATGAGTTACTTACTCCTATTGCTTCTCTACAAACTATTCTAGATACTAATTCTATCACTCAGGAAACTAAACAAGCTCTACAACGACAGGTGAAAAGATTAAGTTCTTTAACTCAAGATTTGTTATTATTATCTAGGTTGGAAAATGGTTTACAAGCAGGAAAATTAAGCTTAAATTTACAGCACATTTGTTTAAATGATGTGGTTGCAGATGTAGAGGAGGAGTTGTTACCTTTAGCGATGAAAGCAGATGTTTTATTATCTAGTCATATTCCTAAAAATTCTGATTTTTATATTCAAGGTAATGAAGGTCAAATTTATCGTTTATTATTAAATTTGGTTAGTAATGGAATTAAATATACTCCTGTTGGTGGGGAGGTAAAAATTAATCTTTTAGCTAATAATAATTATACTATTATTAATGTGATAGATACAGGAATTGGTATTCCTGCTGCGGATATTCCTCATATTTTTGATCGCTTTTATCGTGTTAATGCTGATCGTTCTCGAAATACTGGGGGTTCGGGTTTGGGTTTAGCTATTGCTTTGGCCATTACCCAAACTCATAAAGGTAAATTAGAAGTAGAAAGTCGGGTTGATCATGGTTCTACTTTTACGCTGTCTTTACCACTCGTTTCCACAGTAAACAAGTAATTTCTACTATCATTGATGTGATCATAGCTATAGCTGCGGCTATTGCTCCATTCATTCCTTTATTAATAGCTAAACTGGCTATTATTAATAAAGTTCCTGTTGCTAACCATGTGGATAGATTAACATGACCTGTGCGATTTTCACTGACTAAAAAGCCTTGTGTAGCATTTTGCAAAGCTACAAATAATGGCACAATGGCACATATTAAAAGTACAGGTTTAATGCTATTTGCAAGGGTAAGATCATTACCGATAAAAGTTTGAACTATGCGATCGCCTATGGGTGTTATACTCATCAATAATAATAATGTGGAACAAACTGCACCGACGCTAATAGCAAATGTTAAAAGTTGGCGATCGCTTACTTGATGGCGATATTTAATCACCATTTGTTGTACCATGCGAGTAGAATTAGCAATTACTAATACTAAACCCCACGCAGCAGACCAAGCAGCAATAGCAATTGTAGCATCTTGAGCGCGAGCAAGAATACTAATTAATATCGCTCTCCCTCCCCAAACTACCATCATTGTATTTGCGAGGGGGAAGTAAAATTTCCATACCTGTGCTAAGTTCTGGGGTAAACCAGGTTTGGTTTCTATTTCCGGGGGTATGGTTGCTCCACTGCGATAAGCAAAAAATGTTACAGCCATCGCTTCCACTATCACCCCACTGATCAGAGCTATTCCCGCTAAAATACCCCCAGATATTTGTATAAAAAAACCACTTGCTAAAACTAAAGCCAATGTTAAAAGCCTGAAAATACTAGCTATAGCTAACGCACGGGGTTTACCGTGGTAAATTAATAAACCTTGGAAATAACGCCGCCATGCGATCGCAAACGGCCAACCACAAGCTATTAATAATACTTGACTGACTGTAGCTAACATTGCCAAAGGAATACCTAACAAACTCACACCAACAGAATTAAATATGACAGGTATTCCCAACAAACCTAATAAAAAAGTTAATCCTACACCTGCAAACAAAGTAAAACGCCATAATGCTGCCCTCGATTTTTGTGATACAGCTAAAGCATTAGCAGCGTGTAGGATCATAATAATAGGACTTTCAAAAAATATTGCCAAAGACTTAGCTGCACCTACAGCCGCTATATTTACCTGAGCATCAGGAAGATAAGCTAAAGTAGTAGTCATCATCGGATCACCACAGGCCATAGTCACATCACTCAGGGATAAAGGCAAAAATTCCCGCCATAAAGTCCCTAAACTTATATTTTTAGATGTATATTCTTCTAACTTCATCTTTTACTCTTTGCGTCTTTGCGTCTTTGCGTGAGAAAAAATATTTAACTTTTAAAACTAACCTGCGATTTAACAAGATCCAAAGGTACAGAATAAAGCTGAGAAATAGCTGTTACCAGATCGTCACTTTGTAAAATGTGAATATTTTGTGCAGTTAACCAATCAGTATTGTAAACTGTTTCTAGATAGCGATCGCCCCGATCAGGATTTAGCAACAACATAGTTTGCGGTTGAGAAAATCTTTGGGTATTAGCTAAAGCTGCGGCCACAATCGCCCCTGTAGAAGCGCCTAAAAGCATACCCTCATACTTAGCTAAAGCATGACAGACAGAAAAAGCCAAAGCATCATTGACGCTATAAGCAGCGTCTAACACCTGGGGGTCAAAATTGGGGGGAACGAAGGATAAACCCAGTCCAGTCATCTTATAGGGGTGTCTGGGAGTACCAAAAATAGCCGATCCAGCCACATCAACACCAATAATTCTGGTTTGGGGATAATATGTTTTAAAGTAGCGACTAATACCCCCTAATTGACCGGCTGTACTCACACCTATAACTATAGCATCAGGCGCACCTCCAAAAGCGTCAACAATTTCCCGCGCTGTCCAAATTTCATGGGCATCAGTATTAATAGGGTTTTTATGTTGACAAGGATACCAAGCACTAAGTATATTTGCGGCTAATTCCTGTGCTTTGGTCATTCTCGCTACCTGCATTGAACCTTGATCATCGGCAGCATTTAAAGGTACTTCAACGAGTTCTGCACCATAAGCAGTAAGCATTCGCCGCATAGTTATAGGTGTTTTTGCATCAATAACAATCATCACCCGATAACCTTTAGTTGCACCGACAATAGCTAAACCAATACCAAAGTTACCAGAACTAGATTCAACAATTGTACCACCAGGACGCAGTAAACCTTGTTTTTCTGCTTCTTGAACCAGGTAAGCGGCGTTTTTTTCTTTAATACTTCCACCTGGATTACAAGATTCTAGTTTTAAATATAGATGATGATGTTGACAATGGGGATGGATTTTATTTAACCGCACAATGGGAACTTTACCCAATGCTTCGGTCACGTTTGCAGACAGCAAGGATGATGTTAAACTATTTTTTATGTTTGGGTTTTGAGAGTATGTAAGCATTTCAGGAGCTAAATACTGTTCATCTCTCAATATGTCAACCTTAGATGAAATGAAGATGAAATTTATAATTGATAATTGACAATTGATAATTGATAATGGGTAAGGGGTGATTTAATAAAAAACTGATGAAATTCTGAACTTCCCAAAAACCGAACTTCTGAAAATCTGAACTTCCGAAAATCCCAACTTCTGAAAACCAAACTTCCCAAAAACCGAACTTCCTAAAAATCGCAACTTCCTAAAAACTGCAACTTCCCAAAAACCGAACTTCCTAAAAACCGCACTTCCCAAAAACCGAACTTCCTAAAAATCGCAACTTCCTAAAAACTGCAACTTCAAAAAACCGAACTTCTGAAAATCTGAACTTCTGAAAAATTGCAACTTCCGAAAAATCGCAACTTCCGAAAATCCCAACTTCTGAAAAATCGCAACTTCCGAAAATCCCAACTTCTGAAAATCGAACTTTCCTAAAAATCGCAACTTCCCAAAAACCGAACTTCTGAAAATCCCAACTTCCCAAAAACCGAACTTCCTAAAAACTGCACCTTCAAAAAATCGAACTTCTGAAAATCTGAACTTCCTAAAAACTGCACCTTCAAAAAATCGAACTTCTGAAAATCTGAACTTCCTAAAATCTGCACCTTCAAAAAATCGAACTTCTGAAAATCTGAACTTCCCAAAAATCAAACTTCTGAAAAATCGCAACTTCTGAACTTCTGACTCCTGACTTCTGACTCCTAAATGCTGTATAATAAAAAAGAAATGCTATGAAAATCGAACAATGACAACCAACTTACCCAACAATACAACCACCACCTTTCGTCTTTCTCCCCTGATTAGAATTACATTGTTAACATTATATATAGCGTTAACAGTTCCCCTACCATTTTTAGCAGAAGTGACAAAAGCACCCACACCACCGACATTATTATGGGTAGGAATTGTGATAGGTTTTGTGGGATTATATGCAGTATTAACCGAAAGAGTAACTGTAAATGATCAGGAAATAAAAGTTAGTTACCCTGTATGGGTTTCTTCCTTCTTTCGTAAAGGTTGGTCTCTATCTTGGTCCGATATTAAAAGTTTAAAACCCCGCAGCACCGGTCAAGGAGGTTTAGTTTATTATTTCCTCAGTCACGATGGAAAAGCATATTTATTACCTATGCGTGTTGCTGGTTTTAACCGTTTGGTGAATTTTGTCCAAGCAAAAACAGGTATTGATACTACCGATGTTCGTCCTTTATCTCAACCTTGGATGTATATGATTTTATTTTTTTGTACTATCTTATTATTATTAGTAGATGCTTGGACTATTAATACAGCATTAGTCATTGGTCATTAGTCATTAGTCATTAGTTAATTTTTCCCAATTACCCATTATCAATTATCAATTGTCAATTATCAATTATGAATCACCTATGCTCAAATTAGAGCAAATTAATCTATCTACAAAACTCAAAAGTCAAGCTAGGAACAATTTACCAGGATATCCAATTTTACAGGATATTTCCTTTGAAGTTTTTAGTGGCGATCGCATGACAATTATCGGCCATTCCGGTGCTGGTAAAACTTCCCTCCTGCGACTCCTCAACCGCTTAACCGAACCCACCAGTGGTAAAATTTATCTGGAAAATCAGGAATATCACCAAATTCCCATTATCCAGCTACGTCAACAAGTAACATTAGTACACCAAGAAACTAAACTTTTGGGGATGACAGTTGGGGAAGCCATAGCTTATCCTTTAGTTTTGCGAAAGTGGCCGCAGCAGCAAATTCAGGAAAAAGTCAGTTATTGGAGAGAACAACTGCAAATTCCTGAAAATTGGTTAGGACGTACCGAAGTACAACTTTCAGCAGGTCAAAAACAATTAGTTGCGATCGCCCGTGCTTTAGTCATCCAACCCCAAATTTTACTGCTAGATGAGCCTTTTTCCGCCCTAGACCCCGCACAAACTTCTCTTTTGTCAAACCACCTGAACCAACCAGTTCAAGACCCTTCCCAACCCCTTAAAACCGTGATATTGATGGTAAATAATCAACTTGACATTGCCCAAGAATTTAGCAACCGTGTATTGCATCTTCAGCAAGGTCAAATTTTAGCGAACTTACCAACATCACAAGTCAACTGGGAAGACCTAAAAACCAACTTGATAGCAGCACAAAATCAAGATGATTGGTAATGGGTAATGGGTAATGGGTAATGGGTAATGGGTAATGGGTAAGAATAAACTGTCACCTGTCACCTGTCACCTGTCACCTCATCCTAAGTGCTTTGAGTTGCAAGGGTAGAACGCGGATTGGTAAATCTCTCTTTCGTTAACTTAGGTTGTGCAAGTGGAACAGTAGCGTTTAAAATTTCCATGTTAAATCTGTAGCCAACATTACGGATGGTTTGGATTAAACTGGGTTGACGCGGATCAAGTTCCACCTTTTTCCGCAATGATAAAACGTGAGTATCAATAGTCCGGGGATTATCAATAGCATCTGGCCAAGCACGACGCAGTAACTCCGATCTACTCAAAGGTACTCCACCCGCCTGGGCTAAAACATAAAGTAAACTAAATTCCTGGGGTGTTAAATCAATAAATTCACCTTGAAAACGGACTCGGCGCTGTACTAAATCAATTTGTAAACTGCCATAATCCAAATAAGCTGGTGCAGTTGGTATGCGTTTACGGCGAATTAGTGCTTCTACCCGCGCCAAAAATTCCTGCATTCCAAAAGGTTTGCTTAAATAATCATCTGCTCCCGCTTTTAAACCAGCGACAATATCCGCTTCATTATTGCGAGCAGATAACATGAGAATTAAAGGCTGATCCTGACGATTTAACCAACGGCAAAATTCGATACCGTCACCATCTGATAAATCCGCATCGAGAATAACCAAGGTTGGCTGATGGCTTAAAAACACTTCCCTTGCTTGATAAATACTGGCGGCTTGATGTACTCTGTATTCCAGTTGTTGCAAGTGCCAACCCAGCAACGACCTCAGATGGGGATTCCCCTCAACAATTTCAATACAAACCGATCCCACAGTTGCAAGACCCCTTAGCGTCGATGATTTTCAAATTAACAATCTCAGGCTCAAGGTTTTGTAGTTTTTGTTACTTCAGTTGATATTATCTTTACATTTGCTCAAAGAAAACCTTGCAAGAAATTTAGATAAATTTAATTTTGGACGTGGTTATAAAGATCCTGTTTATGCTTATGTCTGAGAATTAACCAAAATTTTGTTGGCTTGACCATCCAACTTAAAAAGTATAGTAAACTAGAAAAACAAACCTTAAAAATCTATCTATTGAGTGAGAGGCTAAGTTACAAGGACAGTTTTAGATAAAAATCCTATCATCAAATTTTGTAAATAGGATTTGTTCATGCTTACAGCTTTGGGGGGTCTGACCCAACGTCTAAATATTAACTTTGGGTTAATACTAAAGAAGGAAGTCATACTTCTCTTTCAAGCGTGAATCATATACAATTCTCATTTTTTAGAGATTAACACGGCAGTTATGCTCCAGGACACACAAACCATTCGCTATTACCAAAAACTGACTGACGCCTTCGTCGAGTTATGGAATCGCGGTTATCGTATGGATGATATGCGGATGTATTTGGATGGATTTTTAGCCGCACTGCGACAAAGTAACGCTATAGAACCCTATCTGATTCACCGTTTAGAGGAAGAAGCAAACCGTTACTTATACGATGGCTCAAACTTTGCAATGGTGCAACCAGAACCAGAGCGACAGCACGGGTATTACTAAACCACCCTAGCAGGTTTTTAGTTAATTACCTACATTACCGTCGCTGATCATAGCATAATTTTTGCCTTGGTCAACAGTATCCGATGGTATGATATTTGTTGTAAATAATTTATTGACTGTATTAAAAAAGTTTATCCCCTTGGCATGATGAGGCTAAGGGGATTTTTGGTAAGAGGCAGGGGGTAGGGGTTCCTCACAGGGGTAGGTTTTTAATAATCCTTTACCTATAAAGTTTTCAGATTTATTCAGCAAGCCCTACCTAAAACCTTATATTGGATATCTCTGAAATTGAAGAATTAGAACCAAAAGCGAGTTAATTTTTATAATTTTTTTGTCAGAAAATTAAACAATCATAATTCTGAACTTCTGAACTCCTTAAAAAAATGGGCAATGAGTTAATCACCCATCACCCATTAATCAATCTACAATTTCTCTGCTGCCTCAGTAACAATTACGCTTGCTTGTGTACTCGCAACTTTTGCTGCTTGCAAAATCGGAGTATTAGCAACAGAATTATTAGCCAAAGTAAACAGCGGATTTGACAAAATACCGGAGATAGTTGTAGCAATTAAAGTTACTATCAACCCAACTTGTAAAGGTCTAAAACCTGGTAAGTTCCAACGTACTTGAGGATAATTCTTCACTACGTCAGACATTTCTTGTGGTTCTTTGACTACCATCATTTTCACTACACGAATGTAGTAATAAATGGAAACAACGCTAGTCACTAAACCTAGCAATACTAACCAATAAAGGCCAGCTTGCCAACCTGCCCAAAATAAGTAAATCTTCCCAAAAAACCCTGCTAATGGGGGAATACCACCCAAGGATAAGAGAGAAATACTTAAACCTAGTGTAAGCAATGGGTCTTTTTGATATAAACCTGAATATTCAGCAATTTGATCTGTACCTGTCCGCAGGGAGAAGAGAATGATACAGGTAAAACCGCACAGGTTCATGAACAGGTAAACGAGCAAGTAAAAAATAATACTGGAATAACCTGCATCTGTACCAGCGATTAAGCCAATCATCACAAAGCCAGCTTGGGCAATAGATGAATAAGCTAACATCCGTTTCATACTGGTTTGAGCGAGGGCAACCACGTTACCCAAAATCATACTCAAGACTGCCAGGGCGGTGAAAACAAATCTCCACTCGTCTGCAACGACGGGGAAAACTACCGTTAATAACCGGATAGCTAAAGCAAAACCTGCGGCTTTAGAACCGACGGATAGAAAAGCGATTACAGGGGTGGGAGCGCCTTCATAAACGTCTGGTGTCCATTGGTGGAAGGGTGCAGCGGAGATTTTGAAACCCACACCAGCAATAACGAAAACAAGAGCAATGACTAAACCTAGAGATTGACCTACATTGGCTGTAGCGATACCGTTGGCGATCGCACTTAGTTCCGTTTGTCCACCAGATAAACCATATAACAATGATACACCGTATAAAAATACGGCTGTGCTGGAAGCTCCAATTAACAGGTATTTCAGCGCCGCTTCATTAGAACGGGGGTCACGTTTAGTATAACCTGTTAACAAATAAGAGGAAATACTCAGGGTTTCTAGGGAGATGAAAATCATCACCAACTCACTAGCACCAGAGACAAACATTCCTCCCAAGGTAGCTGTTAATAAAATAGCGATAAATTCCGCTAAAGCCGTACCACTTTGCTCTACATAGCGAATAGACATCAAGACGGTGACAGCGGCAGATAGAGCAATGATACCGCGAAAGATAATACTGAGGTCATCACTATTAAAACCACCAGTAAAACCGATAGGATTGGTAGAATCCCATTGAAAGTATAGGGCGACAATCGCCGCGAATAAACCAGCGATCGCCAGATATCCGATCCAGCGAGAAGATGTGCGCCCCAATATCAAATCCACAATCAAAACCCCCAAGAGGGTGAGAATCACAATTCCCTCTGGTAGAATAGTTCCCGCATTCAACTGGGATGCAATATTAGCAAAATCCATGAGATGTATAGGTTTTGGTGATTAGAGATTAAGGCTAACTGAGTTCATTCTATCTATAGTTCTTCACCAAAATTGCATTTATCAATTGATAATTGACAATTGACAATTAACAATTGTTTCATTCCAGGTTTAAAACCTCTCCCCTTCCCGGGTAAAAAAAGAAAAAAAATGTCAGTCCTAACCCATAAAAACAAACAGTCCAGTAATCTACTGAACTGCCAAAATTGTGATAGATATAGAACTGTTAACTGTTAACTGTTAATAGCCTTGTGAGTCTTTTGGTCGAGCCTTATTAACTTTCATTACACGCCCCATCCATTCAGCACCGTCTAAAGCTTGAATAGCTGCTTCTTCCTCAGCAGCGGTTTCCATTTCCACAAAACCAAAACCTCGAACACGACCAGTTTCCCGATCTTTAGGTAACTGAACTCGTTTAACAGCACCGTATTCAGCAAATACTTTAGTCAGGTCTTCTTCTTTGACGCTGTAGGATAAGTTCCCTACGTAGATTGACATGAAAATCTCCAGAATCCATTGATGCAGAGATGTTGATCCGTCGAGCCGCTTGAAATTATTACTAACAACAAGCACCGTATCGTCGAACTTACTTCTCTAATTCTTCCCTATGCTAACATATTTGCCAGATAGGCAAGGCAAAATCTGGCTATTGTCGTTATTTATGATGAAATATGGTAAATATCACAAGCACTTATGATAATCAATAAAGTTTGTAACAGACTGGGGCTTTTAAAACTTCAACGGTGAATTGATGGTACTGATTCGCCAATTATGCCTCAGATAAGTTAAAGATGGAAATACCAGGTAATTGATTTTTGGCAGTTGCTTGTTTAAATCTCCAAAGCAGCACTGCACCTGAAGTTGAGAGCAATTTCCCCCTTTTGGGGCAATTTGTGTCAGGATAAAATCACTGCTTAGGCGTGATATTTGATCTTGACATTTCGCCAAAATTATCTCAACTTGACTGTTTAGCTTCACAGCTATTCTTTTTTTTGAAATTTCCATGTCAACTCTCGTCATTGTCGAATCTCCAACCAAAGCTCGCACCATTCGCAACTACCTGCCAAAAGACTATCAGGTAGAAGCTTCAATGGGTCATGTGCGCGACCTACCCCAGTCAGCTAGTGAAATTCCTGCTGCTGTCAAAGGGGAAAAATGGGCGCAGCTTGGGGTAAATATAGAAGCCGACTTTGAACCGGTGTATGTTGTCCCCAAAGATAAAAAGAAAGTTGTCACCCAGTTAAAAGATGCCCTCAAAAATGCCGATGAATTAATATTGGCAACTGACGAAGACCGGGAAGGCGAAAGCATCAGTTGGCACTTATACCAATTGCTGAAACCCAAAGTGCCGACAAAGCGCATGGTGTTTCATGAAATTACCCAGGACGCGATTAAAAAAGCTTTAAAACAATGCCGCGAAATTGATGAACAAGTAGTTCGCGCCCAAGAAACCAGACGCATTTTAGATCGACTGGTCGGATATACCCTATCACCTTTGCTGTGGAAAAAAATCGCTTGGGGACTTTCTGCAGGTCGAGTGCAGTCTGTGGCGGTGCGGTTGTTGGTAAATAAGGAACGTCAACGCCGAGCTTTTCATGAAGGTAGTTATTGGGATTTAAAAGCCAGTCTCTTACATGAAAAAACATCATTTAGCGCCCAGTTAATTGCCCTGGGAGGCACGAAAATTGCCACAGGTAGCGATTTTGACCCCGCAACCGGACAAATAGCCGCTGGGCGGAATGTGGTGTTGTTAAATGAGGAGCAAGCTTTAGCACTTCAGGAGCGTTTGCAGGGCAAAACCTGGACTGTGGCCGATATGGAAGAACGTCCAGTAACTCGCAAACCAGCACCACCCTTTACTACTTCGACGCTACAACAAGAATCTAACCGTAAACTGCGGCTGTCAGCACGGGATACTATGCGAATTGCTCAAAATTTGTACGAGCAAGGGTATATTACCTATATGCGGACAGATTCCGTGCATTTGTCAGATCAGGCGATCGCCGCTGCTCGCAGTTGTGTAGAACAAAAGTACGGTAAAGAATATCTCAGTCCCCAACCCCGACAATACACTACCAAATCTAAAGGCGCACAAGAAGCACACGAAGCCATCCGCCCTGCTGGTAGCACTTTCCGCACTCCCCAAGAAACTGGTTTAAGCGGACGAGAATTTGCAGTTTATGATTTAATTTGGAAGCGTACAGTAGCTTCACAAATGGCTGACTCTCGCCAAACCCAAATTACTGTACAATTGCAAGTTGAAGATGCGGGTTTTCGTTCCTCTGGTAAGCGGATAGATTTTCCTGGATATCTCCGTGCCTACGTGGAAGGGTCCGATGATCCAGAAGCCGCATTAGAAGACCAAGAAGTAATTTTACCAGCCCTGAAAGTTGGCGATCATCCTACCTGTGCAGAACTAGAAGCAATAGGACATGAAACCCAACCCCCCGCTAGATATACTGAAGCAAGTTTGGTAAAAACCTTAGAAAGTGAAGGTATTGGTCGTCCTAGTACCTACGCCAGCATTATTGGTACAATCATCGACAAAGGTTATGCTCAGTTGGTGAACAATGCTTTAATTCCTACTTTTACCGCCTTTGCTGTCACCGACTTACTAGAAAAACATTTCCCTGATATTGTAGATCCAGGCTTTACCTCAAAAATGGAGCAAACCCTGGATGATATTGCTACAGGTGAAGCTCAATGGCTACCCTATCTCCAGAAATTTTATCTCGGAGAACAAGGTTTAGAAACCTTGGTGAAAGAACAGGAAAATCAAATTGATCCCACTAAAGCCAAAACAGTAGAATTAGAAAACTTAGATGCTAAAGTTCGCATTGGTAAATTTGGACCTTACATAGAAGTAGAAAATGGTGATGGAGTGGTGACAGCTTCCATTCCTAAAGACCTCACACCCGCTGATTTAGATCCCAAACAGGTAGAAGTCCTACTCAGACAAAAAACAGTAGGACCTGATCAAGTGGGACGACATCCCGAAACAGGTGAACCAATTTATGTAAAGATTGGCACTTATGGACCTTATGTACAGTTGGGAGACAAAACCGAGGAAAACCCCAAACCTAAACAAGCTTCCCTCCCCAAAGGAGTCACACCAGAAAATCTGACTTTAGAGATGGCTGTGGGTTTGTTGGCACTTCCCCGACTCTTGGGTGAACATCCACAAACAGGAGCAAAAATTAAAGCTAGTTTAGGAAGATTTGGACCTTATGTAGTTCATGATCAGGGTAAAGAAGGTAAAGACTACCGTTCTTTAAAAGCAACTGATGATGTATTGACAATTTCCCTGGAACGTGCATTGGAGTTATTCGCAGAACCAAAAAAGGGGCGCAGTTCTAGCAGCAGTAAATCTAAAGCCGCTTTAAGAGAATTGGGTACACATCCCGATGATGATGCACCTGTAAATATTTACGAAGGTCCTTATGGTCATTATATTAAGCACGGCAAAACTAATGTGGGTCTACCGGAAGGCAAGACAGTAGAAAATATTACACTGTCAGATGCATTAGAATTGCTGCAAGCTAAAGCATCTACTAAATCTACACGTAAAACCACTAGCAAAACCACCAGTAAAACCAGTAAAACAACTACTTCTAAAACTAAGGCAACTACTACGAAATCATCTACCAGTAGCAGCAAGAAAAAAGAAGCATCAAATTAGGGATGAGGGAGATGGGAAATTACGAAATTTTACCTCTTACCCATTCCCTGATCATTGTGATAATCTAATAAGTAAGGAAGGACACAAAACCAAATTTTCACTTGGTTTAAGTCTGGAAACACAGGAATCTATCAACTTGATAAGAAACAAAAAAAGCTACAAATAGCCAGTTTCTATGATCCTGTTAGTTAAATTTGAGGTAGTATCTCAGGAGCGTTCAGTTAAATGGACTATATAGATAAGGTACTGGAAAAGCTGAAAGAATTAGCGCGGAAGCTAGTTGAAGCGTTACTAGGTCCCGAAGCTGAACCCGAACCGGAACTAATTCCGATTCCTGTGAATGAACGCTCCCGTCGTCGCTAATGACCTGAAGATATTGGAGTTAACTTTGCTGCCTTTAAGTATTTTAGTTCTGCACGGTCCAAACCTCAATTTGTTAGGACAACGAGAACCGGGTATTTACGGTTCTCTCACCCTAGAGGAAATTAACCGCCTATTAGCAGCAGAAGCCCAGAAATTAGAGGCGAAAGTTACGCCTTTGCAGTCAAATCATGAAGGTGTTTTGATAGATACGATTCATCGGGCATTAGGACAACACGAGGGAATTATAATTAATGCCGGGGCATATACCCATACCAGTGTAGCTTTACGAGATGCGATCGCTGCTGTAAACTTACCAACAGTAGAGGTACATCTAAGCAACATTTACCGCCGAGAGGATTTTCGTCATCATTCTTACATTGCCACAGTGGTAATTGGCCAAATTAGTGGCTTTGGTGTCCAAAGTTATTTGTTAGGTTTACAGGCATTGGTGAATCATTTAAGACTCAACAATTAACAGGAGTTAGAAGCGGAATTTCTTTTTTCTCTTCCCAATCACCAATCACCAGTCACCAATCACCAATTATGCGTTATTCTCTCGTAAATCGGGTTAGAGGTATTTTCCTGGGAGCATTGTTAGGAGAAATTTTAGCTACTCAGAATGTTAGTGATTTAGGGGAAATTGCGATTCTGGGTAGTAAAAGTTTAATTAAATTGGGTAAATTAGATGGAGAAGACTGGTTAAAGTGTTACAAACAAGCATCCTTGGATGTAGGAGATACTGATCATGCTTGGGGAAAAATAATTTTAGCCACCTTGCCAGTAGCGATTTTTTTCCACGAAGATCCTGTTAAACTCAAATATAATCTATGGCAGTTATTACAAATTTGGGATGCTAACCCAGTAGTGATAGATGCAGCTTTTGTTTTAGGATATGCGATCGCCAAATCTCTCACAGAAACACTTGATCCTTTCACCCTCATTCCCGAAACGATTGATTTTGTGGGAGAAAGTAAAACATCAATACCACAAAAATTATTAAAAGTAAATAATTTATTAGAGCAAGGCGCAGGATTAGCACAAGCGCAAACTGAATTCAGTAAGCAAGACAAATTCAGTAACAATATTGCCTTAGCCTTTTACTGTTTTTTGAGTACCTTAGAAGATTTCCGATTGACAGTTTTGCGAGATAAGAACAATTTAAGAGAGCAAAACTCTTGGTTTTGTGCTTTGACAGGAGCTTTATCAGGGGCATATAACAGCATAGAGGGGATTCCTATTAATTGGCAAGTTGTATTATCAGCCTTTAATCAGCCAGTATGGGGAATGAGTAGCGGTTCTGTGATGCTAGAATTAGCTGATGAACTTGTAGCAGTCTGGTCAGGTGCGTATAATATTAGTCTAAATATCCAGGAATTGACAAAAGAAGGATGTAAGATCAATTGGGAATTAGTTCCACTTTCCGTTTTTGCAGCACCTCGTGTAATTCGCCCGCGTTGAAAAATCAAAAGTAAAAGGTATTTGTCAAAAAATCACTCACAATGAAAACGCAGCGATTTTTGCAGTCCTTGGCCAAGCAATTGAGACAATGGCGGCGACAGTACAAAGTGTTATGCCGGAAAAGAAAGTGGCTTGGTTCGGTGAGCAGTTCCCAAAATCAAAGCCGTCATCAAAAACTTTTCAAGACCATTATCAAAAATATACTGCTGTATTTATTACCTACCAGTGAGGAAGGTGGACATCTACAAGGTAGAAAAGCTCCTCAATCAACACCAAAATCCTGGAAACGTAATCATGGTATTTATGCCGTTGTTTTCAACTGGGTACATCAACAGCGTTATACGGTGATTTTAGTCATTGCTGTAGTATCTTTAACAGGTGTGATAGGTCATGAATTATACAACCAGCCCCAGATGAAAATCGGGACTTTTGCACCACAAACATTTATTGCTCCCTATTCTGCCAGTATTGAAGACCGAGAACAAACAGAAACTGAACGCAAAGCAGCACAGGAAAAATCTCACCCTGTATTGATGATCAATACCCAGAAAAATGAGCAAATTAAAGAAAATTTGCGCCAACTGCTGGAAGATGGGGATGAAATTCGTGATATTACTGAACCTTTTCCTTTTTTCGATGTTTCTATCTTGCCTATTCCTACCCAGCAATATCTTCGTTCTTGTTTAGAATCGGAATGGGAACAGCTAAAACAAGCTTTAGAAAAGCATCAAAAAGAAAATAAGTCAATGTCTAAGTTGAGGACAGCAGACAGACATCAATTTTCTCGGTCTGTGCCTAGTCCTGGATCAACATTATCAACAAATACAACTACTAAGGAAAGCAAGACTAGCAAAAATAATTTTGACCAGACATTAGCAGAACTAAAAGCTTACAGTGTCACTAACTCAGAAAAAAATCTGTCTTTACTGGTTGCCCAAATATCTCAAGTGAGAGAAAAATATGGTCAAGCTATTGCTAAATTATTACAGATGGAGGCGGAACGCAAAAAACCAGTATATGGGGAAACTGGGTTTTTGGATCTGTCAGATGACGACTGGAAAATAACAAAAACGGGAATCGAACAAAGTGCAGAAAGGATACTTGCTCAAGGTATAGCTCCAGGATTACCCCCCAGTATTTTACAGGATGCAGTGAGTCTACAAGTACAAATTTCTGTACCAGGTGAAGCTGAATCCTTAGCCACTAAAGTATTATTGGCTGTATTAGGATCAAATCTGCAAACAGATGCAGAAAAAACCCAACAACAGGCACAACTTGCAGCAGAGCAAGTTCCATCTGTGATCAAAAAGGTGCGACGAGGAGAAGTGATTGTCAAGAAAGGTGAAAAGATTACACAATGGACATTTGATGTCCTGGATTATTATCACCTGAATCGCCGCGAAGTGAATTGGCTGGGTTTGATGGGTTTAGCCGGTTTGGTGAGTGCGGCTATAGGTGTTTTTGTTTGGGTAGAAAGGCGGGTTGGCAGTCATTTGCGAGCCAGCGATCGCCTGTTAATATTACTGCTGACTCTGAGTATTCCTAGTGTCTTGGCAATTGATGTGCCTTATACTACCTGGATAGCCATAGGTTTATTGCTAGGAAGCTTTTACGGCGGTGCTTTGGGAGTGACAGTTGTGGGTTTGTTGTCGCTGATACTACCAATCAGCATAGAAATTAGTAAAATTGGTCTGGTAGCTGGTGCTTCAGGGGGAATTTTAAGCAGTTATTTAGCTCAAAGGTTCAAATCCCGCGAAGAATTGGCATTATTAGGTATAGTTATTGCTTTAACTCAAGGTAGTATTTATTTAATCCTGAATTTACTGGCTGGTGCTGCATTCGTTTCTGCTTGGTATACGGTTCTGCAAGATGCGCTGTTATTTGGTTTATCTGGTTTGGCTTGGAGTATTATCGCCTTGGGTTTAAGTCCGTATTTGGAGAAATTGTTTGATTTAATTACACCTATCCGCTTGGCAGAACTGGCTAACCCTAACCGTTCTTTGTTAAAGCGTCTAGCTACGGAAACTCCGGGAACGTTTCAACATACTTTATTTGTGGCCACTTTGGCGGAAACTGCGGCAAAAAAACTACGCTGTAATGTTGAATTGGTCAGGGCTGGTACATTATACCATGATATTGGCAAAATGCACGACCCTTTAGGATTTATTGAAAATCAAATGGGTGGACCCAATAAACATGAGACAGAAATTAAAGATCCTTGGCAAAGTGCAGCAATTATTAAAAAGCACGTAACTGAGGGTTTAATGATGGCGAAAAAGCATAGTTTACCGACAGCGATTCAAGCTTTTATTCCTGAACATCAAGGAACAATGGCGATCGCCTATTTTTATCACCAAGCTCAACAAATGGCTAAAGATGACCCTAATATTATAGTAGATAAAGCCGATTTTTGCTATGATGGACCAATTCCTCAATCTAGAGAAACAGGAATTGTCATGTTAGCAGATTCCTGTGAAGCTGCATTAAGAAGTCTCAAAGATGCGACACCAGAACAAGCATTAAATATGTTGAATAATATTATTCGTGGTAAATGGCAAGAAGGGCAATTAGTAGATTCTGGTTTGACTAGAGAGGAAATGTCAAAAATTGCCTTAATCTTTGTGGAAGTTTGGCAACAATTTCATCATAAACGGATTGCATATCCTAAGTCAAAAGCTAGTAATGATAATTGATAATTGATAATTGATAATTGATAATGGGTAATTGGTAATTGGTAATGGGTAATTGGTAATTGGTAATGGGTAATTGGTAATGGGTAATGGGTAATTGGTAATTGGTAATGGGTAATTGATAATTGGTAATTGATAATTGGTAATTGGTATTAAAAATCTATCAAAAGAAAGACATAAAAAATAAAAAAAATAGATAATTCCTTATCAAAAGAAAGATGCAGAAATAATGCGTCAGAGGTTGAAATAAAGATATATAGCAGGTGACAGGTAACAGGTGACAGGTGACAGGTGACAGGTGAAAAAGTTGAAAGTATGTTTTTGTCTATTTTTTAGTATTTCGAGAGATGGGAAAGAAATTTTCAAACCTCCTCCTGACTCCTGACTCCTGACTCCTATCCCCTAATGAAAAGACTTTCTCAGCAAACCCTAAGTATTGACGTGGAATGAATAATCATATGGCATTTTTATCTATTGATGAACTCAAAATATTAGTAGAAAATCCCCAATCTCCATCTGTATCTATATATATGCCTACGCAAAAAGCAGGGGCAGAAATTCGCCAAAATCCCATTCGTTTCAAAAATTTAATGCGGGAAGCGGAAGAAAGGTTAGAAGCAATGGGGATAAGACATACTGAAGTTCTTGATTTTCTGCAACCTGCTAGAGAATTAGACAGAGGTGATTTTTGGGAACACCAAAATCAAGGATTAGTAATTTTTATTTCCCAAAACTTATTTCGCTACTATTGTTTACCAATGGAATTTCCAGAATTAGTTGTAGTTGATGAACAATTGCACCTCAAACCTTTACTGCATTTTATTAACAATGATGGAAAATTTTATGTTTTGGCTTTGAGTCAAAAAGATGTAAAATTGTTTGCAGGTACAGGGCATAGTTTGAAAGAAGTGGAAGTAGAAAATATGCCACATCGTCTAGAAGAAACTCTTCTAGAAGACGAGTTACAAAAAGGTGTTCAGCACAGAATTGGTACACCCAGAGGAAGAACTTCTGCTGCTCAACATCCAGGTTCATTTCATGGACAAGGTAGCCCTGATAGAGAGAAACATGAAGATGATATTTTACAATTTTTTTACGCTGTTGATGAAGCATTACATGAAAAATTAAAAGATGAAAAAGCGCCATTAGTGTTAGCAGGAGTAGAATATTTATTCCCGATTTACCAAGCTGCAAATACCTATCCCTATTTGTTAGACGAAAGCATTAATGGCAATCCAGAACTTCTCAATTTACAACAATTACATGATGAAGCTTGGCGAATTGTTGCACCTTCATTTCAACAAGATAAAAAAGCAGCCATAGAACTTTATGAACAATTAGCTGGTGAAGAAACGGGAAAAGCTGTGAGTGATATTAAAGAAATTATTCCGGCGGCTTTTTATCACCGAGTTGATTCTTTATTAGTATCTATAGATGAGCAGAAATGGGGAAAATTTGATCCTGAAAATACGACTGTGGATTTGCACACAGAACCAGAACCAGATGATCAAGATATGTTAGATTTTGCGGCTGTGCATACACTTGTAAATGGTGGTCGAGTTTACACTTTAAAATCTGAAGAAATGCCAAATGGGGCAAAAGTGGCGGCAATTTTGAGATATTAAAGTAGGCATACTAAGTAATTCAACCTTAGAAAAGGTAATACTCAGATCCCCGACTTCTTTAAGAAGTTGGGGATCTATATTGTTTATCGGTACAAATACAGGTAATCTAAGAAAGGTTAAATTTACCCTGATAGCTATCCTATGACAGCAAAATCTCCGCGCACAGGCAAAATAACCGCAGCCACACCAAAAACTCTCTGAAACTCTCTTTCCTTTGTGTACTTTGCGTTCTTTGCGGTTCAATAATATGAAGCTATGGTATAATTTTCTATTATTATATAAAAACCAACTTACACATTTTAGATAATCCCGATAATTACCATGATAAACGAATATTCAATTAGAGAAATCATCAAACAACAACGTGAATATTTTGCTACCAATCAAACTAAAGAAATTGATTTTCGGAGGCAACAACTTGTCATCCTCAAGCAATTGATAATTGATTATGAAACAGCAATTATTCAAGCATTACAAGCGGACTTACATAAACCAGAATTAGAAGCTGTTACTGGCGAAATTATTTTAGCAATTAAAGAAATTGAATTTGCGATCAAGAACCTGAAAAAATGGACTAAACCCAAAAAAGTAGGAGTTCCTTGGCAACTATTACCAGCTTCAGCCAAAATTCAACCAGAACCCTTGGGAATAGTGTTAATTATTGGGGCGTGGAATTATCCTTTTCAATTAGTAATTGTACCTTTAATTGGTGCGATCGCTGCGGGAAATTGTGCCATTCTCAAACCTTCAGAAATTGCCACCCATACCTCTAAACTCATAGCTGAACTGATTCCTAAATATTTTCCTGAAGAATATATTGCTGTAGTGGAAGGAGGTATAGAAACCAGTCAAAAACTACTCACAGAAAAATTCGATCATATCTTTTTTACAGGTAGCACTCATGTAGGGAAAATAATCATGGTTGCTGCTGCCAAAAATCTCACACCCGTAACATTAGAATTAGGGGGTAAAAATCCCTGTATCGTCGATGTTGATATTCATTTAGAACATACAGCCAGACGAATTATTTGGGGTAAATTTATCAATGCTGGACAAACTTGTATTGCTCCCAATTATATCTTAGTGAATCAAAAAATCAAAGATAAATTATTAGTGAATTTAGAAAAATGCCTCAAAGAATTTTATGGTGATCATCCAGAAACCAGCCCAGATTATGCTAGAATAATTAATCAAACTAACTTTGAAAGATTGGTTAATTTATTGCAAGATGGTGAAATTCTCATTGGTGGAGAAACCAAAGCAAGTGAATTATATATTGCTCCCACAATTATTAATAATGTTTCCTTTACAGATCCGATCATGCAGGAAGAAATTTTTGGACCTATCCTGCCAATAATTGAATATACAGGCATTGAAGAAGCTATCACTTGGATTAATTCTCAACCAAAACCCTTAACTTTATACTTATTTTCTCAAAACAAAAACCTACAACAGAAAATTTTACAAACAACTTCATCTGGTGCAGTTTGTCTGAATGAAACAGTCATTCATTGTAGCGTACCATCTTTACCATTTGGAGGTGTAGGTAATAGTGGGATTGGTAGTTATCATGGTAAAGCTAGTTTTGACACTTTTTCCCATTACAAGAGTGTTCTTAAAAATCCCTTTTGGTTAGATATAAAATTAAGATACGCTCCCTACAAAGGCAAGTTGTCAATATTAAAGCAACTTTTAAAATTCTGAACTATAGCAGAAGTCACTCAATTTTGGATTTTGGATTTTGGATTTTGGATTGTTTTTGTCAACTCCAATCTAAAATCTAAAATCTAAAATCTAAAATTGTATCCCCAGTCACCCCTAATTACTATACCTTTCTTGCGCCCAAGGTTCACCGCGACGGTGATAACCGGTTTGTTCCCAAAAACCTAATTCTTCATGTTCTAAAAAATCTAAACCATTGATCCACTTTGCACTTTTCCAAGCATAAAGATGGGGAACAACTAGCCGCATCGGTCCACCATGTTCTGCGGGTAATGGTTCATCAAATAATTTAATAGCAAAGAAATTTTCTTCTCTGACAAAATCTTGAATACTAATATTTGTGGTATAACCACCATAACAATGTTCCATAATATGAGCAGCTTTGGGATCTACTTCCAGCAAACTCATAAAATCTGTCACCTTAATCCCAGTCCATTTAACATCAAGTTTTGTCCAATGGGTGACACAATGGAAATCGGCTGTAAATTCATATTGGGGTAATGCTAGAAAATCTGACCATTTAAACACAGTCGGTTTTACCAAACCCCAAACGCGAAACTCCCATTCCTCAATACTGACTTGGGGAGTTGCACCATAAGTTAAAACCGGAAAACCTTTAGCTAAATGTTGGCCAGGAGGAACTTTTGCACTTTCTTCTGGACTTGGTTTCTGAAAAAATTTCATTAGTTTATATCACTGACAAAAAATGAAGATGATAGATGGAAAGCACAAAAGCTTACATAGCAAGGCTTTTACAATCTAAAATCTAAAATCCAAAATCTAAAATCCAAAATCCAAAATGGTATTCCCTCCTGGAAACATCCGCTATTAACGCGCAGCGTCTAGCGGGTAGTAGTTGATGCTATCAGCAAAGCAAAGAAAAAGCACTCCCATAACTGCGCGGTTAGTGCTTTTCCTGAGCAAGAGATGATTACTCTTCTTCTTCTTCTTCAGCAGTGGGATAGACGAAATTAGAACGTCCAGACAAAATAGATTTGCCCAAAGAAAGAGCTTTTTGAGCTTCAACAGCAGCCTTATGTCTCCAAGTAGCGCGGCGCTTGTCTCGTTTAGATTTGGATGTTTTCTTCTTAGGAACAGCCATGATAGCGGATATCGTGATTCTTGACAACCTTTTTATTCTAAGCGATCAGTTGACAATTTTCGCCTTTCTCAAAAACAAAGGGGATTGGTGACAGGTGACAGGTGACAGGTGACAGTGAAGAAGTATTTTTCTTCCCCTGCTTCCCCAGCCTCCCCATCACCCCACACACTATTATTGTTTTGGTTGAGCAGCATCATCTGTGGTTGGTTGATCAAAAAATAGCAGCGATCGCGCTGTTTTGAAGTAAGTCGCCCACCGTTGGGGATCAGGCCGTTGTCTCCATTGGATACGACTGACATCTAACGCCAAAACTGGGGCGATCATTCCCTGATTTTGTGCCGTGACAATGATAGAAACTTCTGTAACTAAAATATCCTGGTCAAAACTGCGTTGAGCCGCAGCCCTAGCTACCATTTCTGCCCTTCGTAAAACCGTTTCGTAGGTTTCCTCTGGTAAACGATCAATAGCTAAGTCAACTCTAGCGGTGTAAGCTTGCACAATTTGGGGGGTGATCGCCTCCGTAGCTAACCAGAGAGGAAAAGCCAGTAAAAGCCAACATCCAGCTTGAATGATCCGGATTTTCCTGCCAAATTGGCCAATAAATGAAAAGGGGATGATTGATGATGGTGACAAGCTGTAAATCCTGTTCATAAACTTGAGCTACTTCTGAAGTATGACAGAGCATTTTAATCTAATGCTTTGCTGGTATTTTCCGATATCTTAACGTCATAAGAACTACTTTCAACAAGTAAACAAAAACCGACAATGAGCGGGATGGCAAATTACTGGGCGATCGCTATTGGCATCAATCAATATGAGTTATTTCAACCTTTAAGTTGCGCTCAAAACGATGCGGAGGCACTAAAGGATTTTTTGGTGACAGAAGTAGGTTTTTTACCCCAAAATTGCCTACTGATGACAAATACTTCACCACCGATAGAGGAAAGATCCTCTTACCCAATCCAAGACAATATTGTAGTTTTATTGGAGGAATTAGCAGCAAAATCTTGGCAACCAGAGGACTATCTATGGTTTTTCTTCAGTGGTTATGGTGTCAACTATAACGACAAAGATTATTTAATGCCCGCTGATGGAAATCCCGAACAAGTGTTAGAAACTGGCATAGCTGTGAAACAACTGATGCAAAGTTTCCATGCTGCCAAGTTGAATGTATTACTAATATTTGATATTAACCGCGCCTTTGGTACACAAGCTGATGCTCCCGTAGGTCAAGAAATTATTGACACCGCCAAAGAACTGCAAATTTCTGTCATGCTTTCTTGTCAACCAGAGCAATTTTCCCACGAAATTAGCGAACTAGGTCACGGCTTATTTACAGCAGCATTATTAGAAGCTTTATTTTCTGGTAAAGGTAGCAGTTTAACAGATTTAGACACCTATCTGAGTTATCTCACCCCAGAACTATGTCAACATCATTGGCGGCCTATTCAAAATCCTGTCACTTTCATCCCTGACAGTCCGCCAGTCATGATTCCCATCTTGACATTAGATGATGATTCCCAAACCGAGCCACTGATTTTTCCTGAAGAAAACTTTGCCGTTGCTACCTCCTCAGTGACACAGAAAGAGTCTAAAAATTCCACTACAGAAAAAGCTTGGTTGACAGAAAATAAAACTGTAGAAACTACCCTCAACAAAACTTCTTCACAGTTAGATCAGTCTACAAATTCAGAGGAATCTGTTACTAATTCAACTGTAGATACTAATCAAATCTTGGCAACTTCCCCAGAATTAAACACCGGATCTAGATTTATTCCCGCTGCTGCTAAAGACTACGCTAAACCTGCTATTCAGTCAGAAACCCCCATTTGGAAACAATTTATTTTGTGGGGGGGCAGTAGCATGACTATGGTCGCTTTAATTACAACTTTTGTTCTTCGCAATCAGGCGAGTTTTCGCTTCCATAAATTATCAGCATCCCTAAATAATACTACTAATAACCAGGAATTTTCCCAGAATTTACCTCCTATTCCTGCTAAGGTGGAAACAATTCAATCACCCGCAAATTCTGTAGTTTCCAATTTTGATTCCCAACAGCGTAATCAAGCAATTTTGGAACTAGAGAAAATGTCTCTGAGTCCGAATAAACCTAGTGATTTGAGTCAAGCGATCGCCTCTGCTCAAAAAATTCCACCCGGTGAATCGCTTGATCAAAAAGCACAAAAAAATATTCAGGTTTGGAGTCAAATGATTTTAGATTTAGCCCAGGAAAAGGCTAACAAGAGAGAATATATTGATGCTATAGCTACTGCGGAATTAATTAATAAAAATACAGCCTTTTATCCCCAAGCAAAAACATTAATTACAAAATGGAAATTAGAAGCCAAGCAGTATTTAAGTAATCAAACTTTGTTGGATGCTGCTAAGGCTTTAATTCTACCAGGACAAGCTTCTACTTATAACCGAGCGATTGAAGTAGCAAAAAAAGTACCACCAGGACAACCAGGGTTTGAAATTGCCCAAACATCTATTAATCAATGGAGTGAACAAATTTTAGAATTAGCTAAAAACCGCGCTGCACAAGGAGATTTTAACACTGCCATTGCAACTGCTACTTTAGTTCCTAAGCAAACCATCGCTTATGAAGACGCTCAGGATGCGATTGAAAAATGGCGCAGTCAGTATACTAGGTGATTGGTGATTCTATTTTGGATTTTGGATTTTGGATTTTGGATTGTATTTCATGAATCAAATCTAAAATCTAAAATCTAAAATCTAAAATTCTCCTGATTCCTGACTCCTGACTCCTGTTGCATGACTTAACAATATTGTGAAATATCTTCGCCACATTCATCAGCTAGATAGCACAGGGCGCGAAATCTTAAACCTACAACTTCTTCATATAAAGGATTGAGTTTACACATTGGGGGAATGTGAAACAAGACTTTCCCAAATAATTTAACATCACGTTCAAAAGGACATTGAGGCGGAATTAATCTACACACCCGATGAGCAAATTGGCGATCGTCTACTTTAAAAGTATCCAACCAATTTCGCAAAGGACGCAGAAAATCCCAACCTGAATGACTATGAAGAGGTTGTAAATGACTTACTTGAGTCTGGTGAACAGTATGTGTTGGATGGAGTGATATCCAACTTACGAAAAAAATTTTTTTTGTTGTACCTTCAGATGCCTTCATGGTTACTCATCTCTTTTTATGAGGGTATTCACCTTACTGATGAATATACAATATGACAATTACTCTGCCCGGGAGAATAGTATTTTGACGTAAATTCCGGAAAAAGTGCGGGTAGCTACTGAAAATCAGAATCTGTGTATTACTACGTCAAGTTAAACTCAATTTCCTTAAAATGTCTACTCAACTTAGCCAATCTTTTTCATAACTTGACTTGACACATTTTAAATTTTAATGAAGACCTCTATCTTTGGACGGGTTCGGCTGTAACTATTACAAAACTTAACATAACTATCAATTATTCCGCAAGCCCTAAGTAGGGTTTGCTGAAAAAGTTATCTGTGAGAGGCCAGGAGTATGGCTAACGCCACGCTTACTTCGACTGCGCATAAGCATTTACTTATTATGTAATGTTGCTATTTTTATTTTAGCTATTTTCCCATTTCAATAGATATTGATTTACTGAAACTAAGAAAAAACGCAAAGATGTTCAATAACACCTTTGCGCCTTTGCGTCTTTGCGTGAGCTAACTCTTAAGAAGCCACAGCAGTAGAACGAGTCCGCCGTCTTCTACCATCAGAAACCTTTACAGCAGGTTCAGGCGGATTTTCAGGAACTTGCAACAACAAAGTTACAGAAGCCTGACATTGTAACTCTCGACGTAGAGAACGGGCTAACTCCTTCTCTAAAGTGCCTTGTAAACCGCCCCAGTCTATATCATTAGGTTCATTTCCCGTCACAAACTCAGACCAACGAACCCGCAAAATTTCCTCAATGCGTTGCTGTACCCATTTCAATAACAGCGATCGCTCAATACTTGTCACCACACCCCGCAGGTGAATTTCTGGTCTAGCCAACAGTTTACCATTCCAATCAACAGCAGCCGCAATAGTCGCCAGTCCTTCAGAAGCCATAGTTTGCCGTTCTTGCAACACTTTGGCACTTACCATTCCAGAACTCGTTGTATCCACCAGTTCAATACCCGAAGGTACTTTAGCAGCGACACGGATAGATTCTTCTGTGAGTTCTATCACATCTCCATTCTGAATAATCACCATATTTTCTTTGGGAATGCCCATACTTTGAGCAGTTTCCGAGTGCTTCACCAACATCCGATGTTCACCATGAACAGGGACAAAGAATTTAGGACGAGTTAAAGCCAGCATGAGTTTTTGTTCTTCTTGACAACCGTGGCCAGAAACGTGAACGCCCTTATCCCGTCCATAGACCACATGAGCGCCTTGGATCATCAATTTATCAATGGTGTTTACCACCGCAATGGTATTACCAGGAATGGGGTTAGCGGAGAAAACAACTGTATCTCCTTCCCTAATTTTAATATGGGGGTGTTCTTTGTTAGCAATGCGAGTCATGGCCGCCATTGTCTCACCCTGAGAACCTGTTGTTAAAATCAGTACGTTCTCATCCGGTAAACCCCGGACAGTATGCAAGGGTTGAAATAGGCTATCTTCACATTTGATATAACCTAAATTCCGGGCATGGGCAATCAAATTTAGCATTGAACGTCCCACAACTGTCACTACTCGGTTGTGTTTCTTGGCCAGTTGCAACACTATATTGATCCGATGCACACTGGAAGCAAAGGTAGTAACAAATAAACGCCCTTTAGCTTGGGAGAATACCCGGTCAAGGTTAGGATAAACTGAACGTTCAGAAGGTGTAAATCCTGGTACTTCTGAGTTGGTGGAATCACTTAACAAGCAAAGTACACCTTTTTCACCATGTTCCGCTAGGCGCTGTAAATCAAACTTTTCGCCATCCACAGGGGTATGGTCAATTTTAAAGTCCCCAGTATGGATAACTACACCTAATGGAGTATGAATAGCAACAGTAAAACTATCAGCGATAGAGTGGGTGTTGCGGATGTATTCGACAAAAAAGGCTTTGCCAATTCTGACTACATCACGGGGAAGAACAGTTCTTAGCTCTGTGCGATCGCGCACTCCTGCTTCTTCCAATTTCCCCTCTAACATGGCCATTGCTAATCTTGGTCCATAAATTACGGGGATGTCAAATTGTTTCAGGTGAAAAGCAATACCACCAATATGGTCTTCATGACCGTGAGTAACGATCATGCCTTTGATTTTATGGCGATTTTCCCGTAAATAAGTTGTATCAGGTAGTACAATATTTACTCCGTGCATGGCCTCGGTGGGAAAAGCCAAACCTGCATCTAAGAGGACAATTTCATCCTCGTATTCAAAAACACAGGTATTTTTTCCTATTTCATGTAAACCGCCCAATGGAATAATTTTCAGGGCTGAGTTAGCTTCGTTTCTAGCCATTTTCTCCTGTATCTTGTGTGAGTTGTTAATCAGTTGATAGTTAGCGTTCTTGTATGAAAGACAACATCAAATGTCTATATAATTCAATGTCAAAACAGCCAATTTCGACTTCTGATATTCAATCAATTTGGTATTGAATAAATAAAAGCAATTAACCCTGTTCCTGTAGCTTCTTATCAAAAAAGATTCTTATATCGTTCAGTTGTAGCACAGATGTTTAAATTGCAACCTAGCAGCAATTGTTACTTTTTATTTATAAGTATCTGGGAAACCAGCATCTGGCTAGTATCCAACATATTGGCGCTCAGATTAAGCCGAGTTGATGCAACACGTCCTCTAACTTCTGACAGATTTCTGAGTCAGCTTCGCACAGCGGTGGACGAACTGAACCAACTTCCCAACCTTGAAGTTTTAATGCTTGTTTAACAGGAATGGGATTTGTTGTTAAAAATAAACTTTTAAACAACGGAAATAGTTGTAGATGAATATCAGTAGCAATTTGAATTTTGCCCACATTAAAGGACTCTATCATCTGTTTTAGTTGATTACCTACCAGATGAGAAGCCACACTTACCACACCTCTAGCCCCAACCGCTAACAGAGGCAAGGTTAAAGAATCATCTCCAGCGTAAATCTGAAATTCCTGTGGTGTCAAGCGGCGAATTTCACTAGCTTGATCTAAGTTACCACTGGCTTCTTTAATTCCCACAATGTTGTCGATTTGTGCTAATTGTACAACTGTTTCTGGACTCAGGTTTTGACCAGTTCTACCTGGGATATTATATAACAACATCGGTAAATCGGGACAGGCTTGGGCTATAGCCTGAAAGTGTTTGTATAGTCCCGCTTGGGGTGGTTTGTTGTAATAAGGTACAACTTGTAAAGAACCATGTACTCCTATTCTAGCTGCTTTTTCGGTTGCTGCGATCGCTTCTTTGGTAGAATTTGAACCACACCCAGCAATTACTTTTGCTTTCCCTGCTACAGCTTGCAGCACTTCCACAAACAGTTGATACTCTTCATCCCAGCTTAACGTGGGAGATTCACCTGTTGTTCCACATATCACTAATGTATCTGTACCATTGTCAACTAAATTTGCTGCTAATTTTCCAGCTACTTCATAGTTAACACTACCATCTGCTTTAAACGGCGTGATCATTGCCGTTATCACTGTACCAAAATCTACCACCCGTTTTTTACTCCTGATTTGTCATTAGTTATTAGTTATTAGTCATTAGTCATTAGTCATTTTACCCAATCACCAATCACCAATCACCAATTCTGAAGTAGGTTTTTTTCTACTAATAATTCGGCGATTTGTACCGCATTTAAAGCCGCACCTTTACGGATTTGATCGCCACATAACCATAATTCTAAGCCACAAGGATGAGAAATGTCTTGTCTAATTCTGCCGACTAAAACCTCATCTTTACCACTAGCTTCTATGGGCATGGGAAAATAATTTTTATGCCAATCTTCCACCAATTTAACACCAGGCGCATTGCTTAAAATTGCTCTTGCTTCATCTGGACTAAAAGGCGTTTCAAACTCTAGGTTAATTGCTTCGGAATGGGCGCGGAGTACGGGAACCCGTACACAAGTGGCAGTGATTCTGATGTCTTGATTACCAAATATTTTCCGCGTTTCGTTGACCATTTTTAGTTCTTCCTCACAATATCCTATATCAGTCATTGGGGAATTATGGGGAAATAAATTAAACGCCAGCGGATAAGGTAACACTTCAGCTACTGGTTGTTGTCCTTGTAATATAGCACTGGATTGAATTTTTACTTCTTCCATTGCTTTTGCACCAGCGCCACTAGCTGATTGATAAGTTGACGCTACAATCCTTTTTACTGGTTTTACTTGATGCAGTGGCCAAACTGCCAAGGTCATTAAAATGGTAGTGCAGTTAGGATTGGCGATAATGCCTTTATGTTGGGCTGCGGCTTGAGGATTCACCTCTGGAACTATCAAAGGTACATCCGGGTTCATACGGAAGGCGCTAGAGTTATCTATTACCACTGCTCCTTTGTCTACAGCTACCCCAGCCCAAGTTTTAGATGTTCCACCGCCAGCACTAGCTAAGACGATATCAACATTATCAAAAGAGCGATCGCTGACTGCCTCAATGACAATATTTTCGCCTTTAAATTGGAGTGTCTTTCCCGCACTGCGTTCTGATGCTAACAATTTTAAATCAGCCAGGGGGAAATTTCGACTTTCTAGTAATTCCAGCAACTCTGTACCTACAGCACCAGTTGCACCCAAAATAGCTACACGATAGGATTTAGACAAATTCGACTCCTCCTTTAAGAGGTTACTAGGGTTACTCACTTTTTTTTTCTAAAACTCAAAATATCTATAAACTGGCAATATTTAGCAATCAAAGAAATTTAAATACGTGATGAACTTCTTTCTAAGTTAGTAGATATCTATAATATCTAAAGAATTTGGATTTTAGGATATTTTATTTATATTTTGATTTTATTTGACAATAATTACTATTTAACCTGAATTACTTTGAATTATACACTACCATACAACAAACTCCAAACTAAGGGTAAAATGAATAGGTCAACCATTAATCAGGTTGATAGAATCAATAGTACAACCTTGGCAACACCAGACTGCTTAGTTAAGCATCTCAAAATAGTGAGTAGGTTTGGGAAGCGGTTACTGGGTTTGAGTTTGGGGGTTTGTTCTTACCTGCTCTTTTTAGAGCAGACAAGTATGGGTAGGCAACAGTGCTACCATGAGAATCTACCATGTTGACAGGATATCACAACCTGAACAATCTGAGTACCATTTTGCGTTTAACCTATCATGACCGCAGCAACAGCCATCAATTAAAGATAATTAAGCAGATTTTTTATGACTAAACAACGTTTAAATGAGAAATTCTGAAAAATTGACTGAGATATCCTAATCAGTTAAAGATATGGCAGAAAAACTGGAAGTATCTGTGAATTTCTGTGCCATTGGCAGTAAACTAGATATCTGCTGAAGAGCGCCGCCCCCAAGCCCGGAGTTGAGGATGCTTAAAAGACGATTACTGGATAGCTAGTTATCTAAATTATTTTGTCTTATTGCGTCAAAAAATCCACCAACTGCACAAAACTGATATATAACCTAAAAATCCTCTATTAATCTAGATATGAGCGATTGGTATAAGTTTTGTGTTGCACATCAAGTTAATAAGCGAGATAAACGCTGCTTGTGTGTACTATCAAAAATGACAACACCAAAAAACTGAGACAAAGCATGAAAGTAACCCAGGAAAAACTTGAAAAAAGCCAAATTGGACTAGAAATAGAAATTACAGCGGAAGTTACCCAACAAAAATACGAACAGGTAATCAAAAATTTAAGTGCTACTGTAAATCTTCCTGGGTTTCGCAAAGGCAAAGCACCCCGGCAGGTATTATTACAGCGCCTGGGAAGCAGTCGCATCAAAGCATCGGTACTAGAAGAACTAATTCCCGAAGTTGTAGAGCAAGCAGTCAAACAGGAAGACATTAAGGCTATTGGCCAACCGAGATTAGTGTCATCCTTTGATGATTTGATTAATAATTATAAACCTGGAGAACCCTTGACCTTTGCTGCGGCGGTGGATGTAGAACCAGAAATCAAGATCGAGCAGTATACAGGATTCCAAGTCAAAGCTGAAGAAATCAAACATGATCCAACACGGGTGGATACAGTGTTAGATCAGGAAAGGCAGAAAATGTCCACATTAATTCCCGTAGAAGGAAGAGCAGCCCAAATAGGAGATGTGGCAGTAGTAGATTTTAAAGGTGTGTTAGCTAAAGCCGAAGGTGAAGACGAGGCAGCAGAACCTACACCCATTCCGGGAGGAGAAGCAGCAGATTTTCAAGTCGAGTTGCAGGAAGATAAATTTATCCCTGGTTTTGTAGTCGGTATGGTAGGAATGAACCCTGGAGAAACCAGAGAAATTTCCGCCCAGTTCCCAGATCCTTATGCTAGTGAAGAATTAGCCGGTAAACCTGCAATATTCACAGTCACACTCAAAGAAATCAAAGAAAAAGAATTACCACCATTAGATGACGACTTCGCTCAAGAAGTCAGTGATTTTGAGACTTTAGCAGAATTACGGACATCCTTAGAAGAACGTTATCAAAAAGAAGCCCAAGAGCAAACTAAAGCCAATCAGCAAGAAGCTTTATTAGCGGAACTGCTCAAGCACGTAGAAATTGATTTGCCAAAAACTTTGATAGATAACGAAGTTGATGCCATGATCAAACAGACAATCATGAAATTGTCAGAGCAGGGAATGGATGTGAGAAAGTTTCTCACCCAAGAAATTCTGAATCAATTGCGCGATCGTTCAGAACCAGACGCAATAGAACGCCTTAAACGTTCTTTAGCTGTAGAAGAAATCGGTAAACGGGAATCACTCACAGTCGCAGTTGAGGAAGTCAACGCTAAAGTTAAAGAACTCTTAGAAGAGTACGCTGATGAAGATATAGATGCAGTCAGACTGCAATCTTTGGTAGAAGCACAGCTAGTAAATGAGAAAATAATGGATTGGTTGCTGGCTAACTCATCCATAGAACTTGTTCCCGAAGGTTCTTTGAGCAAAAAAGAGGAAACTGATTCAGAAGCAGAACCGGCTACAGAAGCAGAAACCACCAGTCCTGAGTAAAGGTGACTGGGGACTGGGGAGGAAAATTTTAGATTTTAGATTTTAGATTTTAGATTGGAGATCACAAAAACAATCCAAAATCCAAAATCCAAAATCCAAAATAAAAAACTCCTGCCTTCCCTGCCTCCTGACTCCTTGATCTCCTGCGAGAACAACTGAAGATAAGGCATAATGGTTAAAACATAGTTCAAATACAAATTCAAATTCTCGAAAAATCAGCCTTTATGGCTGTAAACATCTGTCCCACTTATTGTTAAATATTTTTGTATGCTTGTATCGCAGTCGGGAAATTACCCAATCAGTAGCTTGAATCCCATCAGCATTAGCTGTAACTACAACAGCCCTAACAACATTGTACCGATGGTGGTAGAACAGTCCGGTATGGGAGAAAGGGCTTTTGACATCTACTCCCGTCTATTGCGAGAGCGGATTATTTTTTTAGGAACGCCAATAGATGATACTGTAGCTAATTCCATAGTTGCTCAATTGCTGTTTTTGGATGCTGAAGACCCAGAAAAAGATATTCAACTTTACATAAATTCACCAGGCGGATCTGTTTACGCAGGAATGGCAATTTATGATACAATTCAACAAATACGTCCTGATGTTGTTACCATTTGTTTTGGTCTAGCTGCCAGCATGGGGGCGTTTTTATTAACTGCGGGAACAGCAGGGAAGCGTATGTCTTTACCTGACTCCCGGATTATGATTCACCAGCCCCTTGGTGGCGCTCAAGGACAAGCGATTGATATTGAAATTCAAGCGCGAGAAATTCTTTACATTAAGGGCAAGTTGAATCAATTAATGTCCACGCACACTGGTCAACCTTTAGAAAGGATCGAAGCTGATACGGAACGCGACTTTTTTATGTCAGCAGAAGAGGCAAAAAACTACGGTTTAATAGATCAGGTTATTTCTAGACAAAATCTCCCCACAGCAGGGGAAAACGTCACCATTCTGAAATAAGAGGCTTGGTATGTCTAAATACGACTCCCATTTAAAATGTTCATTTTGTGGCAAGTCTCAGGAGCAGGTGCGTAAATTAATCGCAGGTCCGGGAGTCTACATCTGCGATGAATGCGTTGACTTGTGTAATGAAATCCTAGATGAAGAACTGCTGGATACCAGTAGTGCTGCCTCCCAACCAGCACCACGTTCAGAACAACCTCAAAAACGCCGTACCAGTTCTGCCAATCTCTCTTTTAACCAAATCCCTAAACCGAGAGAAATTAAAAAATATTTAGATGAACACGTAATTGGTCAAGACGAAGCTAAAAAAGTTTTGTCTGTTGCTGTTTACAATCACTACAAGCGGTTAGCCATTGCTCAGTCTAAAGGTAATGGCAAAGGTGGACATGATGATGCTGTAGAACTACAAAAGTCGAATATTTTATTAATGGGACCGACAGGTTGCGGTAAAACCCTGTTAGCGCAAACTCTGGCCAAAATTCTCGATGTACCTTTTGCTGTCGCAGATGCCACAACTCTGACAGAAGCGGGTTATGTAGGGGAAGATGTGGAAAATATCTTATTGCGACTTTTGCAAGTGGCAGATTTGGATGTAGAGGAAGCACAGCGGGGAATTATCTATATTGATGAAATTGATAAAATTGCCCGCAAGAGTGAAAACACATCCATTACTAGAGATGTTTCCGGGGAAGGGGTACAGCAAGCTTTACTGAAAATGTTAGAGGGTACGATTGCTAATGTACCACCCCAAGGCGGACGCAAACATCCCTATCAAGATTGTATTCAGATTGACACTAGCAACATCTTGTTTATTTGTGGTGGGGCTTTTGTTGGTTTAGAAAAAGTCGTAGATCAGAGAGTGGGTAAAAAGTCAATTGGCTTTGTGCAGTCTGGAGAAGGGATATCTAAAGAAAAACGGGCTGCGGATACACTACGTCATTTAGAACCAGATGATTTGGTGAAATTTGGCATGATTCCCGAATTTATTGGGCGGATGCCAATGGTGGCTGTGGTTGATCCTTTGGATGAGGAAGCATTGATGGCGATTTTGACTCAACCGCGCAGTGCTTTAGTTAAGCAGTATCAAAAACTGCTGAAGATGGATAACGTCCAGTTAGATTTTAAACCAGATGCTTTGAAGGCGATCGCCCAAGAAGCTTACCGTCGGAAAACTGGAGCGCGGGCATTACGGGGTATTGTGGAAGAATTAATGCTGGATGTGATGTATGAGTTGCCATCTCGTAAAGATGTAACTCGTTGCACAGTAACGCGGGAAATGGTAGAGAAACGCTCTACTGCGGAACTGTTGGTACATCCTTCTTCATTACCGAAACCGGAGTCAGCATAGGAAGGAGGCAGGAGGCAGGAAGTTTTAATGAACCACGAAGACACGAAGGACACGAAGAAGAAAGAGAAGAGAAGGAAGGCACATGGGGAGAGAAGTATAAAATCTTTCCCAGTCCCCAGTCACCTGTTCCCTATTCCCTTCTTACTGTTACCTGTCACCTGTCACCTGTCACCTATCTCTAAAAATTATGACTTATATAAAAGTTCGCGGGGTTGAGCATTATTACGAGTGGATCACGAAACCATCAGATGTGGTAAAACCTGTGATGGTTTTTTTGCATGGGTGGGCGGGTTCGTGTAGATATTGGCGCAGTACGGCTGAGGCTGTAGCAGATAATTTTGATTGTTTATTATATGATATGCGCGGTTTTGGGCGTTCTCAATGTCAAGCCCAAGATGGCAGTAAATTGAGTTATGAATTAACAGAATATGCGGAAGATTTAGCAGTATTATTAAATGAATTAAATCTGGAGCGTGTTTATATTAATGCCCATTCTATGGGTGCTTCTATTGCTACGTTATTTTTTAACCGTTATCCCCAAAGAGTTATCAAGGGAATTTTAACTTGTAGCGGTATTTTTGAATATGATAAAAAAGCCTTTGAGGCATTTTATAAATTTGGTGGTTTGGTAGTTAAATTTCGTCCTCAATGGTTGGGGAAAATACCTTTAGCGGATAGGATGTTTATGGCGAGGTTTTTACATCGTCCGATTCCGAAAGCTGAAAGACAAGCTTTTTTACAAGATTTTATTGACGCTGATTATGATTCGGCAATAGGGACAATTTTTACTTCTGTAAGTAAAGAACAAGCGGAAACAATGCCTTTAGAATTTGCTAAATTGACTGTACCAACTTTGCTAGTAGCGGGAGAATATGACATTATTATTCCTGCGGAAATGGGACGAAAAGCAGCATCATTAAGTGACAAAGTTGAGTTTTCTATTATTCCTAATACTGCCCATTTTCCGATGTTAGAAGATGCAGAAACTTATTTACAGAAGGTGCGGGATTTTTTGGGTAATTGGTAATTGGTAATGGGTAATTGGTGAAATAAATCAGAGGTGATTTTATGAGTGTAATTAGTAATTTGGAGTATTTACAAAAACTCTATGAAATTGATGATTATGAATGGTTGTTAACGAATATTGAATTATTAAAACAACGTAAATTTAATGATGTGGATTTAGAGAATTTAATTGAGGAGTTGGCAGATTTGGGTAATGAAAAGAAAAATGCGGTTAAAAGTTTATTAGAACAAGTTATTAGACATCTTTTATTACTGCAATATTGGACGGAAGAAATAGAAAATAATGGTCATCATTGGCAATCAGAAATTTTAGGTTTTCGTTATCAACTGGAGGATAGATTAACTACTAATTTACGTAATTTCCTAGCTGATGAACTTGGTCATATTTATCAGAGAGCGTTAAAATATGTGCAGGTAAAAACTAAGTTTAAAGTAGATTTTCCTCAAAAATGTCCTTACAGTTTGGAACAGTTGTTAGATGGGGATTTTTTGGGTTAATATTCAATTGTAGGGGTAATTCATGAATTACCAATACCAAAATTAAGAGGTGATTTTATGAGTGTAATTAGTAATTTAGAGTATTTACAACAACTCTATGAAATTGATGATCATGAATGGTTATTAGCTAATATTGAATTATTGAAACAACGTAAATTTAATGATGTGGATTTAGAGAATTTAATTGAGGAGTTGGAGTCATTGGCCAAGCGAGATAAACACCAGGTTAAAAGTCTGTTAGAACAAATTATTAGACATCTGTTACTATTAAATTTTTGGAAAAGTGAATATGAAAAAAATAAAAATCATTGGCGGGCGGAAATTAGAAGTTTTAGGATACAATTAAAAGATAGATTAACTACTAATTTATCTAATTATCTAAGTTCTATTTTGGCTGATATTTATCATGATGCTTTGGGTTATGTACAGGAAAAAACTGGGTTTACTGTGAGTTTTCCTTCAGAATGTCCTCATACTTTGGAACAGTTGTTAGATGTGGATTTTTTGGGTTAATATTCAATTTTAGGGGTAATTCATGAATTACCCCTACCAAAATTAAGAGGTGATTTTATGAGTGTGATTAGTAATTTGGAATATTTACAAAAACTCTATGAAAGTGATGATTATGAATGGTTGTTAACTAACATTGAATTATTAAAACAAGGTAAATTTAATGATGTGGATTTAGAAAATTTAATTGAGGAGTTGGCAGATTTGGGTAATGAAAAGAAAAATGCTGTAGAAAGTTTATTACAGCAAATAATTAGACATTTATTATTATATCAATATTGGATTGCTGAAAGTGAGAGAAATTCGGGACATTGGCAAGCTGAAATTTATAGTTTTCGAGATCAATTAAATGCTAAATTAACTACTAATTTACGTAATCATTTAGCTGAACAAAGATTAAAAATTTATCAACGGGCGCTAGGATATGTGCAAAGAAAAACTAATTATCAAGTAGATTTTCCTTTAGAATGTTCTTACACTTTGGAACAGTTGTTAGATGTGGATTTTTTGGGTTAATATTCAATTGTAGGGGTAATTCATGAATTACCCCTACCAAAATTAAGAGGTGATTTTATGAGTGTGATTAGTAATTTGGAATATTTACAAAAACTCTATGAAAGTGATGATTATGAATGGTTGTTAGCTAATATTGAATTATTAAAACAAGGTAAATTTAATGATGTGGATTTAGTAAATTTAATTGAGGAGTTGGCAGATTTGGGGAATGAAAAGAAAAATGCAGTTGCTAGTCTTTTAGAACAAATTATTAGACATTTATTATTATATCAGTATTGGACGGAAGAAACAGAAAGAAATGGACATCATTGGCAAGCGGAAATTGTCAGTTTTAGAAACCAATTAAAACGACGTTTAACGGGTAATTTACGCAATTATTTATCTGAGGAAATGTTAGATATTTATGCTGATGCTTTAAAATTTGTGCGGGTAAAAACTAAGTTTAAAGTAGATTTTCCCCAAGAATGTCCTTATAATTTGGAACAATTATTAGATGTGGATTTTTTGGGGTGAGTCTTTAAACGCAGATGAACGCAGATAAACGCAGATGGTTTAAAGTAATTGTTTAAATATATTAATAATTTTAATAAAACTTAAATAATCAGTACATAATCTTTGTTACTGGTATATGCTACAATTGTTACCACAGGTTAGATACCTGTATTTTCTGTATATATACCTGGTAAAAATATTATGAAGTTCAACCGCAATCAAGTTAAAAAATATCTGCAATCTTCTGATTTTACATCTTTATTTATTGAAGAGTTAGGTTGGGATTATGCTGATATTTTCCCTATTTATTTATCGGTAGATGAGGAAAATTCTACTTTAGAATATACTTTAGAAGCTGTTGCCCAAAAACGCGGTTTAATTGTTTATCATTGTGTGGCTGAAAATGGGATTTTACCCAGAAATGTTGAATGTCGTTACAAAAGTTTACATATTCAGTTATAGTAGTCCTATTAAGGGTGAAAATGTTAACATCTCATGATATCTTCCATCCAATGAACATAACTAATTTGTTGACACATACAA